>CANROQ010000084.1 GCA_947632295.1 uncultured Bacilli bacterium | reverse complement strand
TTAATAAATAATCTCTCATCTCGCCACTATCAAAGTCAAATTTTCCTCTAGCAACAGCATAATATTTTTTTTCAAATTTTTTAGTTCTTACTTGCTCACTTAAACGCGATGCTGCTTTACTAGTTTTAGCAAACACCATAACACCACTAACTGGTCTATCTAAACGATGAACAAGTCCTAAATACACATTACCAGGCTTTTTATATTTATCTCTTAAATATTTTTTTAACATTGAAAGCAAATCTTCATCGTTACTATCATCTAATTGAACTGGTATATTACAAGGTTTTACCACAACTAAAACATGATTATCTTCATATAAAATTTTAATCATTTATTTCAAATCTTCCATAAATACCACATGGTAAAATTAAATTATTTTTTTCAATTGGCAAACCAACTTCACCAGCACTAATAACTCCCATAGGATATTTTTTTAAAAGAGTAACTTTTAAAATATTTTCTAATACAGTACTAGAAATACCAGTTGTATATGAATTAACTAATAAAAACAAAGGCTTATCACTTAAAATTTTCATACAAGATGTTATTAAATTATAAATATTATCTTCAAATTTCCAAACTTCGCCATTTGGACCACGACCATAACTTGGTGGATCCATAATTATCGCATCATATTTATTTCCTCTTCTTGCCTCGCGCTCAACAAATTTTAAACAATCATCAACGATAAATCGAATTCGATTATTTTCTAAATGTGATAGGTGCATATTTTCTTTAGCCCACTGCACCATACCATGAGCAGCATCAACATGAACGACTTCGACTGCTCCAGCATAAGAACAAGCCATTGTTGCGGCACCTGTATAAGCAAATAAATTTAATACTTTAATAGGACGATTACTATTTTTAATTTTTGAAATCATATAATCCCAATTAACAGCTTGTTCTGGAAATAAACCTGTATGTTTAAAATTAGTTGGACTAACTTTAAATGTTAAAGCATCATAATTAACAGTCCAATAATCAGGTATTTTTTTTCGAAATTCCCAATTACCTCCACCTTTATTACTTCTATGATAAAATCCATCAGGATTACTCCATGTTTTATCACTTTTATCAATTGGCCAAAGTGCTTGAGGATCAGGTCTACGCAAGACAATATCTTTCCAAATTTCTAATTTTTCGCCATTACCAGCATCGATTATTTTATAATCATTCCATCTATCACTTAATCGCATAATATCACCAATTATTTCTTCTTTTTTTCTTTAAGAATATCTATGCCTTTAACAACTACATATATTAAAACAATCGGTGTTAGAAAAATAGATATAATTCTAGCCGAAATTGTAAAAGAACATATAGCCGCTGATAAAGCCTCTGATGAACCTATTTCACATTCGCCACCTGTAAACAACATACAAAGTAAACAAATCACATCAAGAATAATCATCGGTAACATTATTCTAAAAAATACCCAATTATCGCTTTTCACTTTTTTCACATTTTTATTTTCTTTGGTAATTTTTTTAATTTCCTGTTCTTCAACAACTTTATTTTTACTTAAACTAGTCCATTTATTTAAAATATTTTTTTGATAAATATCTAAACATCTATTTAAGTCATCATAAATTATTGAAGTAATTACTTTATCATCATAACGCTTTTGAACTTTATTACGCAATAAATCTATTTCCGCAATAATTTCTTCTTTTGTTTTTTTAGTTAGAAAAAATTTGCCATCATCGTCTTTTGATATATCAGTATGATAAAAATCAAATTCATCGCTAATCGATAAATTATTTTTTAACATCTCAATAGTTATTTCATCCTGATGTTCTTCAAAAAAATCATTCATGTCTTTTTTTAATGCTTCTATTTTTTCTTCTTTTTCTTTAACTGATGAGTTATATTTTTTTGCAGTTAACTCTATTCTTTTAGTCTCATAATCTTTCTTATATTTATTTAATTCATTGAGTGCTAAATTATATTCTAATCTTTTTTCTTCATATTCATTTAACATAAGTATCACCCCATATAAAAAATAACTACAACTATAAACATTATATCAATTTTATTATAAAAAAAATTATTTTAAGTAAAAATTATACATTTATTTACAAAAAATGCCTGAGGGGCAGCGTACTTAAAATACGCTTAGCATTTAGCTACCTACCTCAGGTCTTGCAAGAATATATTAACATAATATTAAATTAATGTCAAACATTCTCACTAATAGTATATTCAATTTTTTGAATTCTACCCTTAATTTTACGACCAGGAAACAAACTTATGCGAAAATTCTTTCCTTTTAAATATGGTAAAACATTTTTTACTATATTAATATCTTTATAGGAATTATAAAAGGTATTAACTATTAAATCGGCTAATTGAATACCATAATTAGTCGAAGAATCATAATAAGTTATTTTAAAATCGAAATTTTCTAAACAAAATTCTGTTTTTAAATAAGTTTCCAAATTATTTAAATCACCAACTCTAATATTACGATTATCGATACTTACAATAAAATCGATATTATCATTTAATTGATTTAAATTTAAAAGTGAAAAAATACAATCTTTAAATAACAATTTAACTGCATAATTAAAAAATATATTCGACTCTATAATCTCTTTTTTCATCAATGATTTATCAAATATTTTAACACAACCATAAAAAGTATCAATATCTTGTATATTCTTAAAAACATCTATTTTTTCATTGTCACTCATATCATATGATTTTATTTCTTGGTTTAAATCTATATTTCGCTTATCTTTAATATTTTTATTCATTTTTTTATACAAAGATGTCACTTTATTTTTATCATTAGCAAAGACAAAATAACCACCAACTGCAAAATATTTTGTTCTACTATTTTTATGAATAGAGCCACTTTCATCTAAATATACATATATTTTCATAAATCACTTCCAAACTTTTATTAATAAAGAAAAACCTCATAACACTTACATTTATGAGGTTTAAACTTAATATATATCCTATCTCTTTGAAAATTGTGGTGCTCTACGAGCAGCTTTAAGACCTGGTTTTTTACGTTCTTTACTTCTAGAATCTCTAGTAATAAGACCGGCTCTTTTTAAAGTAGTTCTAAAACTATCTTCTTTTCCTTCATTAACTTTATCATACATAAGTAATGCTCTTGCAATTCCTAAACGAGTTGCTTCACATTGACCGTTGAATCCACCACCTGTAACTGTAACAGTAATATCAAATGTTTCTTCGGTATTAGTTGCTACTAAAGGTTGTTTTAAATTCATGATATTTGTATCATATGGAAAATACTCACTAGCCTCAACACCATTTACTACTATTTTTCCTTTTCCAGGAACCATCTTAACTTGAGCTATAGATGATTTTCTTCGTCCTGTACCAATAAATACTCTTTTTTCCATTAAAATCCTCCTAATTAGCCTTCATTTCTTTTGGTTTTTGAGCAGCATGTGGATGTTCTGCATCTGCATATACAAATAATTTCTTGTACATTGCTCTACCAAGTCTTCCTTTTGGAAGCATACCCTTAACGGCTCTTTCAATCATTTCAACAGGATAATTTTCTTTCATTTCTCTTGCTGTTCTTTCTCTTAATCCACCAGTATATCCGCTATGATTATAATACATCTTATCATCAAGTTTATTACCTGTTAGATTAATTTTTGAAGCATTAATAACGATTACATAATCACCACAATCAACATTAGGTGTATATGTTGTTTTATGCTTTCCTCTTAAAACGTGTGCTACTTTAGTCGCAAGACGTCCCAAATTGATATCTGTTGCATCGATTACATACCAATTACGAGATACTTCTTGTGCTTTTTGCATATAAGTGTTTTTCATAAAATCTTTTCCCTTCCTTATCTTAAGTTTAAGCGAGTGGTCCCAACACCCACTTATATGGGATATAAAAAATGTACCAATTAGAATTGTACTAAAAAAGCCTAGAAAAGTCAATAAAAATATAACTTTTTTTTAGATTTTATAACTATACACATAATATTTGACTTTTTAATACAATTTTATATTAAAATTATATGCTTAAAACTATTTTAACTTTAACATATATTTATTCATAATAAACATCCTTCAAATATAAACCACAAGCAGGCGCTGTTTTGCCAGCCTTGGTTCGATCTTCACTTTTTAAAATAGTTATAATATCTTGCACCTTTCTTTTACCCTCGCCAATTTCTATTAAACAACCGACCATATTACGTACCATATATCTTAAAAATCCGTCGCCTTTAAAAGTTAAAATGATAATATTATCAACGCATTCAATCTTCGTTTCATATATTTCTCTATCATAATCTAAAATATTAAGATTACATTTAGTAAAAGACTTAAAATTATGTAAACCTTCAAACAATTTTATAGCCTTCTTCATTTCCTCGATATTTAAATTACAATTATATTGATATATGTAATTTCTACTCAAAGGGTCATATTCTCCAATATTAATTTTATATACATACTCCTTCGACTTGACGTCAAATCGAGCATGAAAATCGCAAGAGACAATTTTAACATCCTTAATATATATATCATCAGCCAACAAACTATTTAAAGCCCTTTTAATTTGATCACAACTCATCCCTGTTTCAAAATCAAAATGTGCATATTGATTTACCGCATGAACTAAAGCGTCTGTTCGACCACTTGAACTAATACTAA
>CANROQ010000083.1 GCA_947632295.1 uncultured Bacilli bacterium | reverse complement strand
GATATGTCTCTTTATTATAAATAAAAATAGTATCAGTTGAGAATGACCTCACCAACACTATTTATTATAGAACCAATAGAGTAATTAAGGTTACTCTATTTTGTTTTTTTCAAAATATTCTTGATAAAAAATATCATCAGGTTTTTTATCGAATATTTTAGCAATTTTTAAAGCCATTTCATATGAAAGACGTCTTTTGTCATGCTCTAATTGCCAATAGTAAGTTTTGCTTATATTGAGTAAATTAGCCATATAATTAAAACTATATTTATTTTTAGTTCGATATTTTTTTAGTTGTTCCAAATTATCACCATCCTAACTTAATTATACATTAACTATTAATTAACTTCAAGTATAAAATTAACTAATGATTAATTTTATTTTATTTAATTATATAAATTGTTATAATAGTGTTAACAAATGGATAATGGAGGTTTTTATGGTAATTGGTAGTCGAATTAAAGAAGAAAGATTAAAAAGAGGTTTATCGCAACAACAATTAGGAGATTTATTGGATGTTACGAAGGTTTCCGTTTGTGGATATGAAAATGGTACACGTACACCAACGATGGAAACATTTATGAAATTGATAGAAGTTTTGGATATGTCACCTGATTATCTTTTAGGAAGAGATATTAATGTTATATGTGAAGAAGAAGAAAAATATGTAAAAAAAATCGCTAAAGTTGATTTACAAATTATAAATGAAATAAAAAAATATCCCAATTTATATCAAAAAATGACAAATGATTTAAGTCGAACAGTTGAACTTATGGATAGAAAAATCAAATAATTTTTAAGATTGTCACATAATTTATGTTGTATCATATAATTAATTGACTAAATATTTATTATATGTTATATTTATGGTGAGGAATGATTTTATGCCTATTTATAATTTAAACTATTATCGTGTTGAACCTATTATGAAAATAGATAATAATCATAATTTTGTTCAAAAAGAAGAAAAAGGTAAGTTGTTAGTTAAAACTAATACTGGTTATAGTAGAAATAATAAGCAAAATAAATCATTTGCAGAAATTCTTAATGAATATTTAACAGAGAAGAAATAATTAGTAGTTATTTAATAAAAAAATATAGAGAACTAATGGTTGGTGAAAATTAGTTGATATTAAATAGCAAATTACATATTTTTGAGTTAAATCGTTTACTGCGTTAAAGTTTGAGTGCATATAAATCTTTATGAAATAAGGTGGTACCGCGGTTATTCGTCCTTATAACATAGGGATTTTTTTAATTTTTAGGAGGAAATATGGAATTAAATAAATATATTGATCATACAAATTTAAAAGCCTATGCGAAAAAAGAAGATATTGAAAAATTATGTGAAGAGGCTATAAAATATAAATTTGCTTCAGTTTGTGTTAATCCTTATTATGTTAGTTTAGCGCACGAATTATTATCACGATCTAATATTTCAGTTTGTACGGTAGTGGGTTTCCCTTTAGGACAAAATACAACAGCTGTCAAAGAATTTGAGGCTATCAATGCTGTTCAAGAAGGAGCAGATGAGGTCGATATGGTTGCTAATATTGCGGTTATTAAAGATGGTAATTATAGTTATGTTAAAGAAGAAATCGAAACAATTCGTGATTCAATTGAAGGAAAAATTTTAAAAGTTATAATTGAAACTTGTTATTTAACTAAAGAAGAAATTATAAAGATGACTGAAATTTGTAATGAAACGTTTGTTAATTTCATCAAAACTTCAACTGGCTTTGGAACTGATGGGGCTAAAGTTGAAGACGTAAAATTAATATCAAAACATAAAATGGATTATTTGGAAATTAAAGCTAGCGGTGGTATTAAAAACTATGAAGATGCTTGTAAATTAATCGATGCTGGTGCTACACGTTTAGGAACAAGCAGTGGTGTTAATATTATGGCAAATGAAAACAATGATAATTCGAAAGAGGTGTAATGATGAAACTATATGATGAATTAGTATGGAGAGGACTTATTAAAGATATATCTAGTGAAGATTTAATTGAAAAATTGAATAATGGTGGTTTAACTTTTTATATTGGTACAGATCCAACAGCTGATAGTATGCATATTGGACACTTATCGTCATTTTTAATTTCTAAACGTTTAAAAGATGCTGGACATCATCCAATTTTATTAATTGGTGGAGCAACAGGTTTAATTGGCGATCCAAGACCAACAACAGAACGTGCAATGATTTCAAAAGAAGAAGTTATGCATAACTTTGAAGGTTTAAAAAAACAGGCTGAACAATTTTTTGGCTTCGAAGTAGTAAATAATTATGATTGGTCAAAAGATATTAATTTTATTGATTTTTTACGTGATTATGGAAAATATTTTAATGTTAATTACATGCTAGATAAAGATATTATTAGAAGACGTTTAGAAAGTGGTATAACTTATACAGA
The DNA here is from genome assembly GCA_947632295.1 of uncultured Bacilli bacterium. Taxonomy (GTDB): domain Bacteria; phylum Bacillota_I; class Bacilli_A; order RF39; family UBA660; genus CAJLIR01. The sequence continues at coordinate 2,256 of CANROQ010000083.1, read as the reverse complement.
ATTTTCATATATGATTATGCAAGCACTTGATTTTTTACATTTATACGAATCCAAGGGTTGTACATTACAAGTTGCAGGTTCTGATCAATGGGGTAATATGACAGCAGGTATCGATTTAATTCGTAAGAAAACTGGTAAAGAAGTATACGGTTTTACAATGCCATTAGTTACAACTAAAGATGGTAAAAAATTTGGAAAAAGTGAAGGAAATGCTTTATGGTTGGATAAAAATAAAACTTCTAGTTATCAAATGTACCAATACTTAATTAACGTTGAAGATGAAATGGTTATCGACTATTTAAAAATATTTACTTTTTTATCGAAGGAAGAAATCGAAAATTTAGAAGAAAAAAATAAAAAAGAACCACATTTAAGATTAGCTCACAAAACATTAGCTAAAGAAATTATAACTTTTTTACATGGAGAAGAAGAATACAACAAAGCAGTTAAAATTAGTGAAGCATTATTTAGTGGTAATATAAATAAGTTATCACTTGAAGAACTACAAATGGGTTTTCAAGATGTTCCACATTTCGATATAATTGAAAATACAAAAATTTTAGATTTACTTGTAAATAATAATATTTGTTCTAGTAAAAGAGAGGCTCGTGAATTTTTAAATAGTGGTGCTTTAACAATAAATGAACAAAAGATAACAGATGAAAATCTTATGGTTACTAAAGATATGGCTATTGAAGATAAAGTAATGGTTTTAAGACGAGGCAAGAAAAAATATTATATTGGTAATTTTAAATAAAAAAATTCTATATTTACTATTTTGTGAATATAGAATTTTTGTTGTCAAAATAAGATAAATGAAATAATTTTATAAGATATAAAAAAAGATTCGAAATGAATCTTTTAATATCTTGTAGTTCTATCATAAAAACTGCTGTCAAGAGGTGGAAAATTAACTAAAACCCTTGGATCAACTCTATTTGCGTAATAACTACTACCCCAAGCGTAATAATCGACACCAACTCGACCATAGAACATTGTAAGATGCATATGTGAACCCGTTGAACAAGAATCCCAATATTCGATATAAGGATTTCCACCAACCGTTCCAATAACTGTATCTTTAGTTACTCTATCACCAACACTGACATAAATATCACGCATATGCATATATAAACTAGTGTAATATTGACCGTTTACTAAATGATGAATATAAACATAGTTTCCACCACAAGAAGAATATCTAGTAATTGAAGCAACTGTACCACTAGCAACGGCGTAAATATTGTTTCCACCATCGGTTGCCATATCAACCCCAGCATGGAAATCACTGGTCCAAACACCGTTAAGCCAATAAGATCTATAACCATAGTTACTACTAATGTATCCATAATTTACTGGTCTCCAAAAAGCTGTATCAGGTGGTAATTTATTATCACCACAAGAATTGATATCTTCATCATCTTTACAATTTATATCTTCGAGTGATTTAATTATTTGTCTTTGAGATTCTAAAGCATCTTCTAAATCGATAGCGTCAGATTCTAATTCATTAATTCTATTTCCTAATTTTTCAATTTCAACTTCTAGTTCTTTTTGTTTATTAGATAAGTTAACTTTTTCTTCTTCTAATTGCTTTTGTGTATCTTCTTTATCAGAAATTAAATCATTGTATTCATCAATTAGTCGATTATTATAATTGGCTAGTTGTTCAGAAACAGCAGCTCGATAAATAAAATCTGTAAAATCTTTAGCACCAAATGTATACTCTAAATAAGCGGCTTCACCATTAGAAATTTGTAAAAAATTAACAATTTTTTTTATTTCCTCATCTTTTTCAGCAATTTGTACATTTAATCTTTCAATTTCATCAGTTAACTCGATCATTTGATTATTGATATCACTAATAGTTTCATTTATATCAATAATGTTTTGTTTAGCTGTTTCGACTTGTTCTTCGGTTAACTCTTTTTCATTTTGATTATTTTTAAAATCTTCTTCCATTTTTGCTAATTCTGATTTTAAATCTCCTAAAGTTTTACCTTTTACTTTAAATTGTGGAACACAAAAGTAGGGTAGCAGTATAACCATAATACATATTATACCAAATGCCTTTTTCATTGAATTCCCTCCTTTAGTATAATTATATTTTAACATATTTTTAAAAATTTTAAAAGAGTTTTAATGACAAATAAAAAATCAGAAATAATCTGATTTTATCGGTTCTATAATAAATAGTGTTGGTGAGGTCATTCTCAACTGATACTATTTTTATTTATAATAAAGAGACATATCAGA
>CANROQ010000082.1 GCA_947632295.1 uncultured Bacilli bacterium | reverse complement strand
GTCAATCTAATTATGAAGAACTAATCAAGGCCGGAGCAAATTTTGCATCAAGTCCAAAAAGAATTAATATTCATGCACTTGATCCAGCCATTATTGCGGCAAGAATTAGTTTATCAGATATCAGTAAAGATATTGATTTAATTAGTATTTTAGAAAATACCAAATATGGTAAAGATGGCGTTGGTGGTATAAAAACAAAGGGTACTATGTATATTGGTTATCCTAGATGAGGGGGAATTTGTGACTACCGATCAAATACGATTAACATTAAATAAATTTTTGGATAAAGATGTAGTTATAAAATATAATCTTGGTAGAAATAAATATGAAAAATATCATGCTACAATAAAGAAACTTTATAAAAATGTATTTATAGTTGAAATTAAAGAATCGAAAATTAAAAATGAAATTAAATCTTTTTCCTATTCAGATATAATTACCAAAACAATAAAAATTGATAAATAATTGCGCTTTTTTTGAAATAACTATTGATTTTCATTTTTTTTTATTATACAATTAAATTGTAATAGATAGACTGAAGGGAGAGATTTACTTGAAAATTACATCTGTAAATGTTCATAAGACTGAAAAAGAAAATTCAAGAATGAAAGGAATCGCATCAGTAGTACTTGATGATTGCTTTGCAGTTCGCGATATAAGAATTATTCAAGGTGATGATAAATTGTTTATTGCGATGCCAAGTCGTAAAGTAGCTGATGATCAATATCATGATATTGCACATCCAATAAATCAAGAAACTAGAGAGATGTTCGAAAAAGCAATCTTAGATGAATATAATAAAGCTGAATAAAAAAATCAATTAATTTGATTTTTTTTTAATATATTTTTAATTTTGTCATATATTTAAATAGGAGGTTAATATGGACAAGGTTGAAAATTTTAATACATTAGGACATGTTGTAACTTTAAGTGAGCGTAAAAATATTGTAATTACAGGAGTTAAAAAAATTGAAAGTTTTGATAATGAAGAATTTTTAATGGAAACGAATATGGGATATATTGTTTTAAAAGGGTCAGAACTAGAAATTATAAAATTAGATACTTATCAAGGAAATGTATCAATTAAAGGTAAAGTTAATAGTTTAACATATATGGAAAATTTATCTAAAAAAGATAAAGAAGATGGAGTATTTAATAAATTATTTAAATGATGAATTTAAAAACCCAAATAGTTTTATTAATTTTTTCTTTTTTTTACGGTTTTCTTTTTTCTATATTTTTAAATATTAACTATAAATTTATCTATAGTTCTAATAAAGTCATAAAAATTTTGTCATCTTTTTTTATTATAATTATTTCTGTATTAGCCTATTTTATAGGTATTAAAAAAATTAATAATGCCATTTTGCATCCTTATTCTATTTTGATGATAATAATTGGCTTTTTTGTTGACATTTGTCTACATCGTCTTATTGCAAAAAAATGTAAAAAATGATATACTAATACATAGTAGGTGATGGTATATGGCAAAGAAAAAAGTAACAAAAATGTCCAAAACACGTTTTGTTGTATTTGGCAGTATTTGCCTTATTATTATCACTTGTTTTATCATAAATACTTCAGCTATGTTGTTAGATATCAAAAATTTAAGTGCTGAACAACAATCACTTCAAAATGATTTAACTAAATTACAAGAAGAAGAAACAAATTTAAATAAAGAATTATTGAAATTAAAAAATGATGAATATAAAGCAAAATATGCTAGAGAAAATTTTTTATATTCTAAAAAAGATGGTGAGTATATTTTTGCGAGTATATTAGATGAAGACGAAAATGAAGTTACTGAAACTAAAGTAGTTAGTAATCCATATCATTATGTAATTGCGGCAGTTATTATTTTATTATTGTTAATAATATTATTTATATTGAAAAGAATAAGAAAATTGAATAAAAAAGTATAAGGGGTTTTAGTTATGTATAAAATAGGGGAACAATTTCAAATTGATTATAATTCAGCCAAAGTCAATCCTAAATGCTTGATTATGGGACAAAAATATCGTATTACGGTTATGACTGAGCGACTTTTACGATTAGAGTATAATGAAAATGGTATTTTTGAAGATCGACCAACACAATTCGCTTGGCATAGAGATTTGGGAGTTACGGATTTTAAAGTAAAACAAGATGCGAAATACATTGAAATTACGACTAAATATTTTTGTTTAACTTATATGAAAGATAAACCATTTGGCGCTACAAAATTAACACCAACGGCTAATTTGAAAGTTGAATTGTTAGGTAGCGATCGTGTTTGGTATTATGGACATCCTGAAGTAAGAAATTATGGTAGCCCTGGTTTTGAATTATATGCTAAAGAGAAAAAAAGTGGTAAACATAAAGTAAAATATAAAAAAGGTTTATATTCGATAGACGGTTTTGTTAGTATCGATGACTCTAATAGTTTAATAATAGAAGAAACAGGAAGTTGTATTGATAGAAATGCCGATAAAAGTAATATTGATATTTACCTGTTTATGTATTATAAAGACTTTCAAGGTTGTTTAGATGATTATTATAAATTAACAGGCTATCCAGCATTAATTCCTCGTTATGCTTTAGGTAATTGGTGGAGTCGTAATATATCTTATGATGATGAAAGTCTAAATGAATTAGTTTCTAATTTTGAAAATAATAATATTCCGCTTTCTGTTATTGTTTTAAATAATGAATGGCATTTAAATAAGTATGAAGAGATAAGTAATATACAAACTGGTTTTACTTTTAATAATAGTTTAATTAAAGATCCTAAAGCAACAGTTGATTGGCTACATTCGAAAGGAATTAGACTAGGTCTTAATATCGATCCGAGCGATGGTATTTTTCCTTATGAAATTTATTATAATAAAATTTGTGAATATTTAAATGTTACCCCAGGTACTGTAATTCCTTTTAATGTTTTAGATCCAAAATTCTTGGATGTTTATTTAAAATTGTTAATTCATCCATTGGATAATTTGGATATCGATTTCTTTTGGTTAGATTATAATAATCCAAAAAACAATAATGACTTGTGGATTTTAAATCATTATCATTTTTACGATATGATGCGTAATTATAAACGCCGTCCAATGCTTCTTACAACAAATTCTTTAATCGCGCCTCATCGTTATCCTGTGTTATATTCTGGAAAAAGTACAGTAAGTTGGGAAACTTTAAAACTAATTCCTATTCATAATGCTAGTGCCTCTAATAATGGTGTTAGTTGGTGGAGTCACGATATTGGTGGATTTTATAAAGGAATTGAAGATGATGAATTATATACGAGATATGTGCAACTTGGAACATTTAGTCCAATTTTAAAATTTGGTAGTGAAAAAGGTAAATATTATCGTCGTGAACCTTGGAAATGGGGTTATAAAACTTTTAATATTGTTAAAGACTATTTACGTCTTCGTCACCGTTTAATTCCATATTTATATGCTGAGGCTTATAAATATCATAAATTTGGCACCCCAATTGTACAGCCAATTTATTATAAAAATCCAGAAATGTACGATGATCCATTATATCGAAATGAATATTATTTAGGTGATGAATTATTTATCTGTCCAATTATCAATCCTAAAGAACCAATTATGCAACGTGTTATTCATAAATTTTATATGCCAGATGGTGTTTGGTATGATTTTGTAACTGGTAAAAAATTTCCAGGTGGAAAAAATTATGTATCTTTCTTTAAAGATAATGATTATCCAGTTTTTGCTAAAGCTGGTTCAATTATTGTTTTAAGTAACAACGAAAATTTAAATGATACAACACCTCCGAAAGATATGGAAATTCAAATTTTCCCTGGTCGTAGTAATCGTTATGAATTATATGAAGATGATGGTGTAAGTGATCTTTATAAAACTGGTTATTATTTAAAATCATCGATTGAATATAATTACCTGCCAAGTAATTATACAGTTATAATTAGAGCTCTTGAAGGTAAAAGTGGCATAGTTCCAGAAAAGCGAAATTATAAAGTAAGGTTTAGAAATACAAAACAAGCTAATGATGTTATTATTTATTTTAATAATGAATCTGTAGAATATAAAGGGTATATTGAAGGTAATGATTTCGTTGTTGAAGTTATGGATATACCAACTATTGGTCAATTAACTTTAAATTGTAAAGGAAAAAATATTGAAATTGATGCAGTTAGATTAATCAATGACGAAATTCAATCAATTCTTTATGACTTACAAATTGAAACGGAAATGAAAGAAACTATCGATCAAATTATCTTTAGTGAATTACCATTAAATAAGAAAAGGATTGCCCTTAGAAAATTACATAAAGTTGGTTTGGAAAGAAAATTTATTCGTCTATTTTTGAAATTATTAGAATATATTAGTGAAGTTTAAGGATATTAATTTATCCTTTTTTTCTTGAATTTATTTTCATTAAGTGTTAAGATATTACCTATATTTAGGTGATATTATGAATTTAAAATGGAATAATCAAAATATATATAAAGAATTAAAAGATTTAAAAAAAATGTTTGATAGCGAAATAAATAATGATAAAAAGTATTCGCTAATAATTGATAGACAATTATATTTAATTTTGTTGCAAAAGCAATATACTAATTTATTTAAATTATCTAATAATGATGAGAAAAGATATCATAATTATTTTGAATATAATTTTAAATTAGAACAAGATAAGTTGAAAAAGATTATGAAAGGAAATTATGATTATTTTTATAAGTTAATAGATAGTGTAAGTGATTTAGATATTAGTTTAAAAAATAA
>CANROQ010000081.1 GCA_947632295.1 uncultured Bacilli bacterium | reverse complement strand
TGAGTTTTCAATTTTTTATTTCATGGAATTTAAAAGAACATCTTCTATTAATTTATGATTTTCTATTAAACGTTCATCATTAGGTGATATCTCTAAAGCTTTATTAGAATATTCTAATGCTTCTTCTAAATTATGCTGATAAAATTTGCAAATAGATAATAAATCAAAAATAGTATGATCCCAACTAAAAACTTCGTTTATATATGTTTTTTGATGATTGACAATTTTTAGTGCTTCCTTACAATATTTTTCAACTTCGAACCAATTTTTTTGATTGTATTCTAAAATGGCTCTTTCAACATAAGGATCGCGTAAATATGGTGCTTCTTGTATGGCTTTATCTAACCACATTTTTGCTTCGTCAAAACGATTTAACTTTTGGTAGCAACGGGCTATAAAACGCATTGATGCACACCTTTCATCTTTCCAAGTGGCTGTTGGCAAATTTAAATGTTTAATTAATGTATCTATTGCTTCATTCCATCTACCATAATACATATATTCACGCCCTAGATAATGCATATTTCTATCGTCAGTAGGATCTTCTTCAACAGATAATTCTAAAAGAGGTAGATATCCACTTCGTGATTTAGAATGATCAGGATAATGATTTAAAGTTATATCGTTAGAAGTTTTTTTTGTTTCATTACTTTTTCCAATATATGTTAGTACTTCATGAACAGGATGTGTCCAGCGATAGTCATTTCTATCATGTATTTTTTCAATATAGAAATTAACTTTAGGAATGTCATTTTCTATTAACCAATTATAATTATAGGCAATTCTAGTTGTATTTTTATCCCAAATATTTTCTAATTTGTCTCTCCAACCAGGTGTAAAAACTTCATCTAGGTCTGTACATACACAAATATCACAATCGTGAGGTACGCGTTCTAACGATTTATTACGAGCAACATCGAATCGCCAAGGATCGATTATAGCCTCAGAAACATTAACTCCTAGTTCTTTTAACTTCGATACAGTTTCATCGGTTGAACCAGTATCTAAAACATAAATATCATCGGCTTCTTTCATAGAATCAAACCAACGATTTACAAATTTTTCTTCATTTTTTGTAATCGCATAGACAATTACTTTATACTTTTTTTTCAAACTTGTGGCCTCCCTAAATAAACAGCAATTAGAGTTACTACGGAATTAGAAAAATATGATGTTGAATTAATATTTTCTAATTGTGGTGAGCGTAGATAGATACTTTGTTTGGTTAAATTAGCAAGTTCATATATGTTATTAGAATTTTCGACAGTAATAATACCTTGCGCAAATAACTGTTTAGGTATTTCATCTTCCATAAATGTACTAGCCCCAATATAAGTGTTGTCGGTATTTATTTGTCTAAATCCAACTGAAATATAATCAGTAGTAGGATTAAATGGCGTTTGGGGATTTTTTATATAAGCATTTACAGTAAAACTTATATGATAAAAACCAACTTTATTAAATTTAATAGTATTATTTGTAGTATCGACAATACAAAGTTTTTCCGTATCTAGTTCTCCACGATGGAGTGGAATACGACTGTTCATTTGTACTTCTAGACCAGTAGGTGGAAAAGTTATTTCGTGAAAGGTTACAATATAGGCAGCATCAATTTTTTCAGGACCAGGATTTCCTGTAGGACCTGTTGGACCAGTTGGCCCTGTCGGTCCTTCAATACCCTGTGGACCCATAGGCCCGATTGGACCTATATCACCACTAACACCAATTGGTCCTTGATCACCTTTAGGTCCTTTAATAGGTCCAACATTTTCCCATTTAAAGTTATCTCCATCCCAAACATATAAATCGCCATCGATTAAGTATGAATCATTATTATTTCCAACTGGATGTATTCTTTCTAAATCTTCATAAGTATCATAAGATCCTTTAATAGTTACACTTGTACCAGCAGGCCCCGTTGGACCAATTTCACCATTAATGCCAGCAGGACCTGTCGGACCTGGTGGACCACTAGGGCCAGTTGGCCCAGTTGGACCAATACTTATATAAGTTGCGTATTCTGGTTTACAAATTTTATCTTGTTCAATTTTTTTTAAGGCTTTTTCATATCTATTCACAAAACTCCTCCTTTCTATATTAGTTAATATAAAAGACAAAGTTTTCTTTGATTTTTAAAAATAGTGCAGAAAAACTACACTATTTTTAATATATTTAAGTGTTAATCAATTTTTTTCAAAGTAAGTGATGCTGTAACGCCTGTATTATCTAAAGTTACAACTGAAGTTGTCGATGTTAATACAGCTAGATCGATAACGTTACTTGGAGCAAGAGTTACAATCGTATTTCCACTAAATGTAGTTAAATTACTTGGTTGTAAATTTTTAACAATTTCTGTTGCTGGCAAACTAACTTGATTATTACGAACTTCAATTGTTACATCGGCTGCAGTACCAACTGATAATTCAACAAAATAGGTTATTTCATAGTCACCAGCTTCAACAATAGTCATACTATTTGCAGGTCCATAAGTTAAATTTTCATTTGGCATTTGTGAATTCAAAGTAATTTGTTGAGCAGTTGTAGCATCACTAATTGTTTGTGTAGTATTGTTATAAAGTCCAGCATAAGCATTTAATCCATTAGCAGGTCCAGTAGGGCCAGTTGCTCCAGTTTCGCCAGTTGGTCCAGTTGGTCCTTGTGGAATGACAAAATCTAGAATAACATTTTGGGCAGTTCCTGAATTGCTAACTTGTGCTACAGTTCCTGGTGCGCCAGTTTGTGTTTCACCGACTGTAATAGTGGCAGGTCCGGCAGGCCCCGTTGGTCCAGTTGGACCAGTTGCTCCACCCATACCGACAGCCGAGCAGCAATCGGGTTTAAATTTTTGATCATGTTTAATTTTATTTAAAGCATCTTGATATATATTATCATTATTTGGACAATTATTCATTTTTTACCTCCTATCAGTTATATTTTATGAAAAGGTGAAAAAATAAAATACGATAGTAACACATTTTTATTAATAAAATTTTATATTAATTAAAAGTTGACTAATACCCCCGGGGGTAGTATAATTTTGTTGGTGATAAAAATGGAAAATTCTTGTGCATGTCAAAAGAAAAAGCATCGAACAGATGTAGAAAAGAAATATTTAAAAAATAGATTGAAAACAATCGAAGGTCAAATTCGCGGTATTAGTCAAATGATCGATGATGATCGTTATTGTAATGATATTTTAATTCAAATATCGGCTGTTAATAAATCATTAAAAAGTTTAGGTAATGAGGTTTTAAAAGTTCATCTAACAACTTGTGTTGTCGATAATATTAAAGATAATAATTTGGAAATTATCGATGAAGTAATGTCTTTAATAAAAAAATTAGATTAATAAATTTTAGGAGAGAAAACATGAATAAAATAATATTAAAAATAGGTGGTATGAGTTGTAGTGCTTGTTCATCAGGCTTAGAAAAATATTTGAATAAACAAAAAGGTATTGAAAGTGCTACTGTCAATTTAGTTTTAGCGCAAGCCATGATTATTTATGATGATAGTTTAAAATTAGAGGAAATAGAAAAATTTATTAAAGAGGCTGGGTTTGAAAGTTTAGGAATTTACGATCCAAAATTAGAAGAAAATAGGCATAGTCACGATAAAATAAAATTGATTATTTTTGGTTTACTAGCGATTTTTATTCTATATATTTCGATGGCACATATGATAAAATTACCAAGTATAATATTTTTAGACATGGAAAAATATCCAATTAATTATGCTGTTGTGTTATTTATTTTTGCTTGTATATTTTTATATTATGGCAAAGATATTTTAAAAAATGGTTTTAAAAATTTAAAACATAAAACTCCTAATATGGATACATTAGTAACCATTGGTGTTTTATCGAGTTTTTTATATAGTACTTACAATATGATTATGATTTTTCTAGGACATTATAATTATTCTAAAAATTTGTATTTTGAAAGTTGTGCGATTATCATTTTCTTTATAAAATTAGGTCGCTATATCGATAGTAAAAGCAAAGAAAAAACTAAAGAAGCAATAAAACAATTAGTACAAATAACTCCAACTATGGCTATTTTAAAAGTTCAAAATAAAGAAAAAGAAGTAACGATTGATGAAGTTAAGAAAGGTGATATTTTAATATCTAAACCAGGTATGAAAATTGCCGTTGATGGTGTTATTGAAAGTGGACAAGCCCATTTTGATGAAGCCTTTATAACAGGTGAATCACTTCCTGTAAAAAAGAAAGCAGGCGATAAAGTAATTGCAGGTAGTATCAATCAAGATGGTTATATAGAATATAAGGCTGAGCGAATTGGTAGAGATTCAACTATTTCTTCCATTGTTAGATTAGTAGTTGAAGCAACTAATACTAAAGCCCCAATTGCTAAACTGGCCGATAAGGTAAGTGGTTATTTTGTACCAAGTATTATGGTAATTGCCTCTTTAACATTATTAGGTTATTTACTTTTAGGTTTTAATGTTAGTGAAGCCATCATTTCTTTTGTAACAGTTTTAGTAGTCGCATGTCCTTGTGCGTTAGGACTAGCAACACCACTTGCTATTGTGGTAAGTGAAGGATTGTGCGCTAAAATTGGTATTTTAGTTAAAACAAGTGAAACATTAGAAAATGCTCATAAAGTCGATACGATTGTTTTTGATAAAACAGGAACACTTACTTATGGTAATTTAAAGATTGCCAAAATTTTTAATTATAGTAACTATAAAGATTCTAAATTAATTGAAATAATAACCAGTTTAGAAGCAAATTCTACTCA
>CANROQ010000080.1 GCA_947632295.1 uncultured Bacilli bacterium | reverse complement strand
GAAGAAAAAGTTGATAAAGAAGAAAAAATAGAAAATAAAATTATTGAAACTGAAACTCAATCATCAGATCCAATGGACAATATTGTAATTAATGCCGATGAATTTGAAGAAAATAAGGGTTATGTTTTTCCACCAATGACTCTACTTGCCAAACCATCACGCAGTAAAAATAGTGAAAATCAAGAAAGTATAAAACATAATGTTCCAATTTTAATTCAAGTTTTAAAAGATTTTGGAATAGAAGGTAAAATTATTGCTGCTAATATTGGTCCATCAGTAACGCAATATGAATTAGAAATAAAAGCTGGTACTAAAGTTAGTAAACTACTTGGAATTCATCGTGAAATTGCGCTTGCTTTAGCTGCTAAAGAAGTAAGAATTCAGGCTCCAATTCCTGGAAAAAGTACGATTGGTATCGAAATACCTAACAAAAGTATTTCAACTGTAGTTGTAAGAGAAATTTTAGAACGTGTTCCTAAATCTTTAGATGATAGTAAATTATTAGTTACATTAGGTAAATCAATCGATAATAATCCTGTTTGGTGTGAAATAAATAAAACGCCACATTTATTAGTTGCTGGTTCGACTGGTAGTGGTAAGTCAGTTTGTATTAATAGTATCATTGTATCGATTTTAATGCGTGCCAAACCTGATGAGGTCAAATTAGTTTTAGTTGATCCTAAAAAAGTTGAATTATCTATGTATAATGGTGTGCCACATTTACTGGCTCCAGTTGTAACTGATCCTAAAAAAGCCAATATCGCTTTAAAGAAAATTGTAGTCGAAATGGAAAGAAGATATGATGCTTTTAGCGATAGTGGTACTAAAAATATCGCCGGATATAATAAATATATCGAAAAGAAAAATGAGACATTACCTGATGGCGAAAAATTACGAAAAATTCCATATATTGTCGTTATTATCGACGAACTTGCCGACCTGATGTTAGTAGCGGCTAAGGAAGTTGAAGATTCGATTATGCGTATTACACAAATGGCTCGTGCTGCTGGTATTCATTTAATTGTAGCAACTCAAAGACCATCGACTGATGTTATAACTGGTGTTGTTAAAGCTAATATTCCATCACGAATTTCCTTTGCTGTTTCTAGTAGTATTGATTCACGAACCATTTTAGATATGACTGGTGCAGAAAAATTACTTGGAAAAGGCGATATGTTATTTTTACCACAAGGAGAAAATACACCAATAAGAGTACAAGGTACGTATATTTCGGAAGAAGAAATTAGTGCAGTAGTCGATCATGTTATCAAACAACAAAAGGCTCGTTATGATGAAACTTTATTAATGGATGAAGAAGAAATGCATGCTACTACGAATGTTGAAAGTAGTGATGATTATGATGAACCATTATATAATGAAATTGTTGAGTTTGTTGTAACACAAGGTAAGGCTAGTGCTTCTCTATTACAAAGAAGATTTCGTCTTGGTTATAATCGAGCTGCTCGTGTTATTGACCTATTAGAAGAAAGAGGTATTATTGGTCCAAACAATGGTTCAAAACCTCGTGAAGTTTTAGTAAAATTAGATAGTAATAATGATGAATAATTTTGCTAAATATTTCCAGATAAATATATTATTTAATTATAAATAATAAATAGTTGCATGATAAAATAGAATTGTAAACCAGTTCTATTTTATTTTAATTTAGATTGATTTCAATATAGTGATTTGATATAATGGTTAATGATTGATAGGGGCGTTGTAAATGAAAAAAAGAGTTATTGATAAACAAAAAATTTTTATTTTTATAAGTATTTTGTTTATTTCTTTTTGTATTATATTTTACGGATTTAGATTTATTTATTATTATCGAAAGTTTAATCGAAAAACTGATACTGGTCAAACTATTCAATCTCTTTCAAACGTTATTCGCAGTAGTAATACACTAACAACAGTTGGTGATGGTTTATATGAGGTTGGTAATGAGTTTATTTTTAAAGGTAAAAATGTTAATAATTATGTAATGTATTCAGGTTTATTGTGGCGAATTGTAAAAATAAATTCTGATAGTTCAATTACTTTAGTAACAGAAAAAAATATGAATGAATTTATGTGGGGAAAAGAAAAATCTAACTATGAAACAAGTCAAGTTAGAAAATGGTTAAATAAAACCGATGATAATACAGGTATTTTTTATAAGCATTTATATAGTCCTGAAACTTATTTAAAAAACAATATTGTTTGTTTAGATACAGTTTCTAGTGTATCAAATTTTAAATGTGAAAAAACTATTACTGATGATTTTGTAAGTTTATTAAATGTAAATGATTATATAAATAGTATTGTCGATGAAGAAACTTATTTAACAATTGATGATGAGTATTGGCTTGCAACAATTGCTGATAGCGAAAATGCTTGGTTTGTTGATAGTGATAAAGTATCTAAAAGTTCAATTTTAGATTCTTATGGAATAAGACCTACAATTACGCTTAATTCTTTAGTTGCATTTGAAAAAGGTTCAGGAACACTTGATGATCCATATGAAATTGGCTATAATGAAGGCTTATCACTTGGAAGTTATGTAAAACTAGGTAGTGATATTTGGATTGTTTATGAAATTAATAATGATAATATTCGTTTAGCTTTAGATGGTTACTATAGTAATGGTGATATATCTTATCATTTTGGAAATACTAATAATTATTCGATAACTTCTCAAGAAAATGTAGGTTATTTCTTAAATAATGAATATTATAATAGTTTATCATACAAAGATTTAATTTTAAGTAATGATTGGTATATAGGTAGTTATGATGGAGATTTTACAAATATATACAATGAGAAAGTTTTAGCTAAGGTTGGTTTATATAATATTGCAGATATTAAACTTAATAATGATACAAAAAATTATTATTTGCTGACTAAAGGAACAGATGACAAAATATATGGATTTGATTTAAGTGGTTATTTATTTGAATCAACAATTTCTCAAAATAGACTTATTAAACCGGCTATTACAATTAAGAAGAGTAAAGTTATTAGTGGTAATGGAATTAAAAGTGATCCATTTGTTTTGGAGGATTAATATGAATGAGAATAATAATCAAAATATTGTAAAACCTAAAAAAAAGAAAAAAATTTATAAATTAACGCTTCTTTTTATTGTTTTAGATGTTATGGCTTTAGCATGTTTTGCAATTGTTTATTTTATACCATCTTTTAAAAGTACAATTGTTACAACAGCATTACATACGATGAATCATAAATATTTGGCTTACATTTTTTATAGTCAAAAAATGGTTGAAAAAGTTCAAAATTCTAATTATTCTATTCCAGTTAATGAAGAGGTTGATTTAAATCAAGTAGTTATTGATACTAGTGAAAAAGTTCGTTATGATTCAATTTACGATGAATATATTTTAAAAAGAGATCCTGGTAATGATGATTATAAAATAATTGATGTTGATATTGGAAATAATAAAGGTTATTTGATTGCTATTTATGATCCATCGCGAGTTCATTTAATTACAAAAGAAGTACTTGGAACTAAATTAGGTGAAAAAACTATTGATATGTGCAATCGTTATCATGGACTAGTATGTATCAATGGTGGCGGTTTCTTAGAAGAAGACGGTTGGGGAATTGGTTCGCCTATTGGTTATGTAGTTAAAGATGGAAAAATTATTTGGAGCGACGGTTATGATGCCAATGCTAATTTAATTGCGATGACAAATGATAATAAATTGTTACTTACTGTTGATTCAGCAGAAAACGCTATTGCTAATAAAAATGTGCGTGATGCATTAGAATTTGGACCATTCTTAATTGTTAATGGAACACCAATGACGACAGTTGGTGATGGTGGTTATGGTCGTTCTCCTCGTGTTGCCATTGCTCAAAGAAAAGATGGAATTATCTTGTTTTTGGTAGTTGATGGAAGTGCTTTATATGTTGATGGTGCAACTTTGAGCGAAATGATCGATTTATTGATGTTGTATGGAGCACATAATGCTGCAAATTTGGATGGTGGTAACTCCTCAACCTTGATTGTCAATGGAAAAACATATAATAAATTAATGCCTAATGCCGCAAAATCTGGTGGTAGGTATGTTGTTAATGGCTGGGGATTATTGCCTGAATAAAATAATTTATCAATTATGATAAATTATTTTTTTATAGATTTTACTTGTCAAAAATGTAGAAATGTTAATACAATTTTGGAAAAACTGCAAAAATATTGTTTCAATTATGCAATTTTGGTCATTTTACAAGTATATGGCCTTGTGTTATTCTTGTTTCGAAAGGAGAGTTTATATGTTTAATACAACATTCAAAAAGAAATTAAAACAAGGCGAAATAATTCCCTTAAATATGGATTTCATGTTTACAAATATTTTTAATAAAGAAGAAAATATTGATATTTTAGAACACTTTTTAGCCCATTATTTTGAAATACCTTTAAGTGATATTAAAGGTAATATAACATTATTAAAAAGAAAATTAGATGTTAATAATAAAAAAGAAGCAACTAATGAAGTAGATTTAGTTTTAAAATATAAAAATAAATATATCAATATCGAACTTTCAAATGAAAATAAATCATCAGGAATTATGGCTCGAAATGTAGTGTTTGCTTCTAAAATTCACGGTAAACAATTAAAAAGAGGTAATAACGATTATCTACATATTTCTAATACGATTCAAATAAATCTAAATAATTTTATGAATTCTAATGAAAGTATAAAAAATGAATATTATTTTATAAATAGTAAAGATATAAATGATATTCTAGATTCGCATATTAGAATTGATACAGTTTCGCTTGTAATAGGAAAAAAGGCATGGTAC
>CANROQ010000079.1 GCA_947632295.1 uncultured Bacilli bacterium | reverse complement strand
TTATTTAATATTTCGATTATTCTTGGTACGGCAATTAACGCAATTACCGCTAATATTACTATTACTGCTAACAATTCAATTAATGTAAAGCCATTTTTCTTTTTCATTTTTTACTTCCTTTCTACCTTATATTAATTATTGTAACACACTATATTCTATTTTGCAATATATTTACAACTAGAAAAAAACAAAAAAAAGCAACCATTTAAGATTGCCATTTTGACACACCTATTCCATCACCAATAGAATAAAATGTTGTTTTAAATTCTTTATTGTTTTCTAAAAATTCAATATAATTTCTTAATTTTCTAACAATTCCTCGAACATTGCGACTTTCGATTATCTCTTCACTTTTAACTAAACCATGAAAATCTAAATTATCACTAATAAAGACACCTGTTTTTTTTAAATTAACTTTAAATTTTTCAAAAAATTTAATATATTGACTTTTAGCCGCATCGATAAATATTAAATCAAAACTTTGAGTCAAATCAACATTAAAAGCATCATCTAATATAACTGTAATTTGATTTTCTAATCCAAAATCTTTAATATTTTGAATAGCCATATTATAACGTTCACTATCACGTTCGATAGTAATAACTTTTATATTTTTATCGACCAAAGCCATCTTAATTGCCGAATAACCAATAGCAGTACCAATCTCTAAAATGGTTTTAACATTATTTTCTTTTATATAATTACATAAAAATTCAATTCCATCTGGTAACATAATAGGAACATTATTTTTACTTGCGTATTCTTCTAACTCTGATATTCGTACCATAAACCTTGACTTTTTAACGTTGCTATCATATTTAAATGTTCAGCATTAGTTTTTGTAAAATATGTTTTTTTATTTTTATCAGCTACAAAGAAATAATAATCATGAACCTTTGGCTTCAAAGCGGCTTCGATTGAAGCAATACTTGGATTGCAAATTGGTCCAACTGGTAATTTTCCAGCCATACAACTAGGACGAGTATTATAATCATTACAAGCATCTATCTCAGATTGATATAAATCCCTTTCATTCATATCAATTTTACTAGCGTAATAAGTTGTAACATCGCTACCTAAACTCCAACCAGCATTAAGACGATTATAGAATACGCCTGAAACATCAAAGCGATCATTATCATTTACACCTTCAAGTTCAATAATAGATGCAAGTGTTAAAATTTGATGAAGTGAGTATTTACTATTTTGAATATTTGTCTTATAAGGTTCTAATTTTTTTTCTAATTCATCTAACATTGTTTCAAAAATATCTTCTACACTTACATCTTTGTTTTGAAATTGATAAGTATCTGGAAACAAATAACCTTCTAGCGAATAATAAATTCGACTATCTTTAATGTCATTAGTTAAAAACCAATATTTATTAATTAACGAATCTAAATACATAGTATTTGAAAGTAAATCATAAACATCTTTCTCTGTATTGTTAGTATTTTCAGAAATAGTTTTAGCAATATAACGCATATTTTTACCTTCTACAAAAGTAATATCAACTACATCTTCATTAACAGTACTACCTTTTTCTAAAGTTTCCAATATTTTTTCAACACCCATATTTTCACTTAAATAATATACACCTTTTTCTAAATTTTCAGGCTTCATTAATTTAACATATAATTTATAAAAGAATTCTGATCTAATTAGATTATTTTCTTTAAGTTTTTCTGTTATGGTCAAATATGTTTCTCCAGCCTCAACATTTATTTCTTTTAATTTTGAATTTTTACTTACTGGACCAATATTTATTTTATATATACTACAACACACTATAATTAAAATAGTAAAAAAGGCTACAAGAAAGCCCGCAAAATATGTATACTTCTTCATAAATTATTATTCTTGAGTTCCTTCATTACTATCATTCATTTGTTGTTTTACTTGTGATTGAAGTTCTGACAAAATTGTTTCAATAATTTTCCATTCTTTATCAGTTTCGATTGGTTGTAGTGGAGTATTTTCTTCATTTGGATTATAAATTGAAGCATAAACTTTGGTATTACCAGCTTCATCTTTGGTATTATCTGTATAAACTATATAATTTTTTTTAGTTTCATCAGATTCAAATGTAAATAGTGCCTCACATTCAATCTCTTTTCCCTCATCATTTACAACTTTGAAAACCATTCTTTCTTCATTATTCATTATTAACTCTCCCTTTCTCTTTATCTAAATATGTTTGAAGTATAATATTAGCTGCTAGGCTATCGACCGATTTTTTACGTTTTTTCCTTGAAATATCAGCCTTTATCATATAATTAGTCGCCTCGACCGTACTAAGTCTCTCATCTTGCATTACTACTTCAATATTTAAATACTCTTCTAATTTTTTTTTAAATTCAAGGCAAATATTACCTCTTTCACCAATGGTATTATTCATATTTTTAGGTAATCCTAACACAATTTTCGTAATTTTATATTCATTGATAATATTTTTTAATTCTGGTAAAACACTATCATAATCACTATCATTAAATCTAATCGTTTTATAAGCAGAAGCAATTGTACAAGTTATATCACTTAAAGAAATACCTAATGTTCTGCTACCTAAATCAAGACCTAAATATCGCATTTATTTAAATACTCTTTAACTAAAAAGCCTATTAAATCAGCCCGATTAATACTTAATATTTTTTTTCTAGCGTCTTTATAACTAGAAATATAACCAGGATCTCCACTCATTAGATAACCAACAATTTGATTAATTGGATTATAGCCTTTTTCCGATAAAATATCGATGACTTCACAAATAATATCACCAATTAACGCTTCTTTAAAAATTTCAGGATTATAAATTTTTGTTTCTTCCATATGTCACCTACTTTATGAATACAATATCATTTTATCATTAAAAAAATTTTTTTTCAACCATTCTCACTATAAAGAAAAAGATTTTATAATTTTGCACTATAAAATCTTCAATCTATATTATAAATTACTAATTTTTTCTAATAATAATTTTAATTCAACTTCTTCTTTTTCAAGATTTTGTCTCTCTATCTCAACTATATTAGCTGGAGCTTTATTAACATAATTAGGATTATCTAAAAGTTTCTTACGTCTTTCAATCGAACTTTCTAATTTTGTTTTTTCTAATTCTAATTTTTCCAATTCTTCTTTAGAATTAACTTTTTCATAATAAATAGAAAATACATCAGTTTTGACATTAAAATTAACACTAGCAAAATCATTATTTTTAAATTCCGAATCTTTAACAATATTTTCTAATTTTAACATTTTTTTCAAAATATCAAGATTGCTAGTTATAGAATCCGAACTATAAACTAAGTAAAAATCTTTACCTATTTGTTTTTCTTGTTTAATTTTACGAACATTTTTAATAATATCGATAATATAATCTAAATCAGTAGTAAAATCAAAATCTTTATTTTCAACTGGATATGAAGAAATCATAATCGACTCATCGTGTATTGGTAACATTAAATAAATTTCTTCTGTTACATAAGGCATAAATGGGTGTAACATTTTTAAAATATCCGTTAAAACTTTAATTAAGACTGATGAAGTTGTATTATTCATATTAAATTTGGAAAATTCAATATACCAATCACAAAAATTATCCCAAACAAAATTATAAATTTCACTACCTACCACATTAAAATCATACTTTTCCATATGGATTTTAACATTCTTAATTGTTTTATTTAGTTTACTTAAAATCCATTTATCACAAATCGATAAATTATCAAGAGTATAATCTTCAGCCTTAAAATTTTCAATATTCATTAAAACAAAACGTGAGGCATTCCACAATTTATTAATAAAATTCCAAGTTGATTTAACTTTTTCCTCATCATATCTTAAATCCATACCACTAGCCGTTGACGTAGCTAAAAAATAACGTAATGAATCAGCACCATATTCTTCAATAACATCCATTGGATCTACACCATTACCTAGCGATTTGCTCATTTTACGTCCTTGTTTATCGCGAATTAACCCATGAATTAGGCAATCTTTAAAAGGACGAGTATTCGTAAATTCTAAACCTTGGAAAGTCATTCGATTAACCCAAAAAGGAATAATATCATAACCTGTTACTAATAAATCATTAGGATAATATCGTTTTAAATCGGCTGTTTCTTCTGGCCATCCCATCGTAGAAAAAGGCCATAAAGCACTTGAAAACCAAGTATCTAGGACATCATTATCTTGAACCCAACCATCACCAGTTGGTGGATTTATTCCAACATAAACTTCATCATCACGATACCAAGCAGGTATTCTATGTCCCCACCATAATTGTCTTGAAATACACCAATCATAAGTTATTTCCATCCAATGATTCATTGTTTTTTCATATCTCTCTGGTATAAAATTTACCTTTTTTGCGGCATCTTTTTGATTTTCTAACACACGATCGGCAAGTGGACGCATACGGACAAACCATTGTTTAGATAAATATGGTTCAACAACAGCATCACTACGTTCACTATGTCCTACTGAGTGAATCATTGGCTCTATTTTAATTAAAAGATCGGCTTCTTTTAAATCTTCAACTAATTTTTTACGACAATCAAAACGATTCATGCCTTGATAAGCAAAAGCATTTTCATTCATAGTCGCATCAGGATTCATAACGATAATACGTTCTAGATTATGACGATTGCCAACTTCAAAATCGTTTGGATCATGTGCTGGTGTAATTTTAACAACACCGGTACCAAATTCAGGATCGGCGTGTTCATCACCAACAATTGGAATCAGTTTATTAACAATTGGTAAAACGACATTCTTACCAATTAAATGTTTATAACGTTCATCGTCAGGATTAACGGCTACCGCCGTATC
>CANROQ010000078.1 GCA_947632295.1 uncultured Bacilli bacterium | reverse complement strand
AGGTTCAGAAGCACCCATTACTAAGTTAGCAATATCCTTACCAAATTCTTTTTCAATATCCTCAATAGTATATTTTGTGTCTTCTACAACATCATGTAAATAACCTGCTGCTACAACATTATCATCATATCTAAATGATTCCAAAAGTTGCCCAACTCCAATTGGATGCATTATCATTGGTTTATCAGGTTCACTTTTTCTAACTTGTCCCATATGAGCTTGTATAGCAAATAATTTTGCTTTTTCTTTAATATCCATAATTCTATTTACCTCCATATATTTTACTTCAAACCCATATTTATTCTTTATCAAAGTTTCTACATTCTTTTTAAAATCTTCAAATTTTTTATCATAGCAATATGCTTTCGTATATCCATCATTACCAAATTTTTTTAATATATGATTATATGTTCTATTAATCATTTCATTTAAATCAAAACCAGGATAATGTTTAATTGTATAAGCATGCGTTCTTTTTAATGCCAAAACTAAATCAGTGTTTCTATCAGTAGATGAAATAATTTTTCCATAATTACTTCTTGGTTCATTTTCTAAGCTTGCTTATTGCTTCCTTAATTATTTTTCTTTGTTCATCATACAAATACTCATCTATTATAGAAATATAATTATCTAATGCTTTTGTTATTTGCATATAAAATTTTTCTAAGCATTTTGCCATGTTTACGTAATATTTTATCATAAAATCTCATATTTTAAAAGATATTTGAGATGATTTTTGTTAGAATATTATTAAAGATTGATATTTTATACATCAAATCGTTATGAGTGAAAGTTTTAGATATTTTCCACAATCGCTCTAGATTGATAGGAAACTCGTAAGCTTCTTCTAGTATATAAAAACTACTCTTAAATTTAATGAACCGCACCCTTTGAACTGAACCACATTTTTTGTCCAAGAAATGGGTTTCATATCAAAATAAAATCTAATTTTTTAAAAATTCTAAACAATAATTATAAAATTCCTCGTGACTCGATGAAAAAATTTCATTGGATATTAATTTATTAATTACTTCACGAGATGCCCACATAACCTTTTCAACTTCTTCAACCTGTATTTTTATATCTTCTATATTTATATTCTTTTTTTAATAATATAAATCTACAAAATCATCTTCCGTTTGAATAGTTTTAAATAAAGTTAACTCATTTTGCTTAACATTTATGCCTAATTCCTCTTCAATTTCCGCAACTATTCCTTCTAGACTACTTTGTCCAGATTTAGGATGTCCACCAGTTGTTGCCCATTTTCCATCTTTGTTTTGAACCCTTTTTTGTAATAAGAATTGTCCTTGATCATTTTCAATGAAAACTACAACTGTAATATAATATTTTCCAAGAGGAACATTTTCACCTTTCTTTATCACTTTAGTAATTGCTCCAGTGATATTTTTGTTCGAATTTTTCGAACATTCAAATATATTTCATCTCCATTTAGATATGATTTTTTATGTAATAAAAATCCCCACAGGACATTTTGATATATTTGTCAAAATACCTGGGGGGTTAATTATTTTGCCAAAAGGCAAAATATTTGAGCATTAACTTTATATTATTTTTTAAAAATGTTGTTTTAATTTTTTAACAAGTTTAGCATCATTATTTTGTGGGTTTTTTTCAAATTGTTTTTTTAATTCGGCTAAAGTAATATTGTATTCTTTTTCAGCTCTTTCATCATATTTTAAATATTCACCATAAATATTACCATCATAAGTAGTTAAAATATACCAATCATCGTTAAAAATGCATTGATTTATTCCTTTTCTATCACATAATCTAAAGTTTTCTAATTCTTCTACATCAAAATTAGCATATCTTACAGCATTTATTATCTTTAAAGTTTTTTCTTTCTCTTTATCTGATGAATTATAAAAATCACAGGATGATATTGAGTTTCTTGGATCTTGATAACTACATTTAGGATCACCATATTTTATACTATGCAAATCTAATTTTGGATTTTTATAAATAATTGTTAAATTTCTATGATAAGTATCAGTATTTCTATATGTAGGATCATTTTTTTCATAAATAGTAGGTGTTATTATATCATTAGGAAATGGTATTCCGTTTGGTCTAGCATAAGCTTCAGTTCCAATACAAACGAGATTTATTGGTAATATTTCATCAGTATTTGATTGTGAAGTTAATACTATATTTTTTATAGCTTCTGAAAATGCTTCTATAGCTTTTTCATTTTTTATTTTATGTAAACATTCTATACTATTAGCAATCAATACTTCGCCATTTCTTTTTAATGGTACAAATCCTGCTAATTCATGAGATTCATCATAAATTAGTAATATTCTACCATTTCTACATAAAGTGGCGTGTAATAAGTGATTATGAGCTATATCATTTATTCTTATACAACAATTACCTTTATATCCCAAGGTAAAAGCAATCGGATCATTTAATTTCATCATTTCATAAAAATATCCATTTGAGGCTTCACCTTTTATATAAGGAATACTTGATTCTATCCTTTTTTTCATTTCCTCATATATATCTAATAACATCTTATAAACTTCTTCATTAGATTTTCTTGTCTTATTACCTAAACAAACATCATTTAGTATATCATTTTCATTTAATTTATAATTGTCTGGAGATACATCACTAATATCTCTAGCTGGAGATAATTGTTTTAATATTATGTTTATTTTTTTTAGTGTTATTACATTATGACATTTTTCTTTTAGTTCAACAAAATTATTATATAAATAACTCCAATATTTATTTAGTTCGCTTGATGGATTATTTAGCATATCAATAAAATGGTTACTTCTTGGATTAGCAAACATAAATTCTATAAATTCATTTGAAATATTTGGAATATATTTATTACCCTCTTTAACTAAAATTACATTACTAACATTTAAGGCACTTACATTATCAAAGAAAGTCCTATTTAAATTACCATAATCACCATTTAAAATTTTTAATGTTCTTTCTAATCCGAAAGTTAAATATAATTTTATAGCGTAAGAATAGGTATTTGATATTTCATCTTCATTTTGCAAATCTAGTAATTTTAAAATTTGATTAATATGTTTAACATTTAAATACATAATTTGCTTAAATGATATACCATTTAAATAATCCATTCTTCGTGATATTTTTCCAAATTTTAAATAAAAAATAGTTTTTAATGGATCTGGTGAATAAAATAATTTTTTGTAATCTACTTTTGATATATTATTTAATGATATTCTTTTGTATAATTCATTTTTAATAATTGCAATATCATTTTCGTTCAAATCTTGTGTATTACATAGAATCTCATATATAAAATCTATAAAATTAATAAGTTTTTTCTTGATAATTTCATCTTTTTCACATTCTTCAATTATCACATTAAAATATATAAAATCAATATCATTAAAGCAATCATAATTTCCAGTTAATAGATGTGAAAAAATTTTATGAAAATCATAGTTATGACTTTTGATTGTTAGTATAATATCATTTTTTAAAAATTCTTTAATAAAATTATCATCAACATTTTTGAATTTTAAAAGTTCTTCTATCATTTCAGTAGAGAATAAAGATAAAGTTCTTTTATCAATATAAACTTTTTCAAAATCACTTGAATGATATCTTTTATTTCTAATGAATTCTTTTGGGTTAGTAATGATTTTATCATAATCATTAGATAATAAAATATGATCACTTACATTATTAAATATTGTTAGAATATTTCTTTTTCTAGGCGTTTTAGTTTTAAAAATTTCATCATCAAAAATTATATTATTAAATAATTTAACTTCATCGATACCATTAAAAAAAGATTTTTTTAATTGTTTATCAGTGCATAGAGCAATAATTCTTTGAAAAAATTTGCTTTCAACTAATTGTTCATAAATTTTAGGACTTTTAATTGTATGTAGGAAGACTTCTAATTGTCTTAAATTATCTGAAGAAAATACATAGTCTTTTATGTTGTAATTTATGAACAAATCTTTTCTTTTTAGAGATTTTTTTGGTGCTATTAATATATCTTGAATTTCTTCATTACTAAACATTATTTCTTGAAAAAATGCAGGACTTTTTCTAAAAATAGTTCTTAATACATCGACATCATCAATTCTTAATATTGTTTCTTGTACTGTTGGATCAGATAAAACAATTTGTTTTTCTTCTACACTCATAGAAGATAATATTTTAATTGCCGTCTTACCTTCAAAATAATTATATATTTTTGATAGTTTATTGATTTTTTGTTGAATTGCATATTCCATAATAATTTCCCCCTTAAAGTTATAAATGTAGTTAATATTATAACATAAAAAGTGAAAAAATCTTAAAATATGTAAAATTTATACTGAATTTATTCAAAAATATGATAAAAAATTAATAAAGATGGATATTTTATATATTAAATTGTTATGAGTGAAAGTTTTAGATATATTTTAAAATTGCTCAAATTATATTTTAGTTGAACTTTTTAGTTCGATGTTTTAATGTCGAAATGATCCATGGTCGAATACATTGGTAGTTGAAATGAATATGTATAAATATTATTTATTATTTAGATAATCGTCTAAATTAAATGTGAATTCAATTAATCCAACATAATCATTTTCATTATGATTTGTATAAAATGTTAAGAAAATTATAAATTTATTTTTTAAATATCTAGTAATTTTAATATTTATTTCTGGTTCAATATAATTTAATCCTTTTATATTAAAAACACTTTCCAAAATATAATTTTGAAAATCAATGGTTTCATTTATTGGAATTTCAAGTAATTTTTCTAATTTACAATTTAGATTAAAACTAAAATCACAATTATCGCTAAAAATATCAAAAGATAAAGTTTTAAAAGTTTCA
>CANROQ010000077.1 GCA_947632295.1 uncultured Bacilli bacterium | reverse complement strand
ACTGCTTCATGTAGTGATTTGGTAAAATCGCCTAATTCTAACATACTGCCTAGTACTGCTATTTTTCTCTTACCACTTTGATTTTTTAAAATTTCTAAATTAGATTTCATCGAATCAACACTGGCATTATAAACACCATTAATAATTTTAATATTGTCTTTAAGTTCAATTATCTCAAGTCTATTTGCTGTTAATTCAAATTTTTTAATACCAGTAATTATTTTTGCACTTTCAACGCCCAATAAAGTTGCAACTGCAAAAGCAACTAAACTATTATAGACAAATGCTTCACCAGGAATTGGACAATATATATTGAAAATTTTATCATTATATCTAATGTCAAAGTTAGAAGAGTCAGCATTTAATTTTAAATTAGTAGCCATAAAATCACTTTGATTATTAATACCAACTGTAATAATATTTCGAGGATTCTTTTCATAATAATCATGTAACAAGTCATTATCATTATTGATAATTAATAATCCTTTATCATCCATTCCTTTTGTTATTTCTAATTTAGCCTTTAAAATATTTTCTCTACTACCCAATTGTCCAATATGAGCCGTACCAACATTGGTAATAACACTGATATGTGGTCTAGTAATATTCGACAAATATTCAATTTCATGTAAGTGATTCATACCCATTTCAATAACGGCTGCCTCTTCATCATTTAATCGCATGATAGTTAAAGGTAGACCAATATTATTATTAAAATTACCTTCAGTTTTTAAAGTTTTAAATTTTTCACTTAAAACACTATATATCATATCTCGTGTACTTGTTTTACCAACACTCCCAGTTACACCAACAAAAAAAGCATGAGAATTATTTCTTATAAAGGTTGCTAAAACTCTTAAAGTATCAAGACTATTTTTAACCAAGATAATAGGTTTATCATATTGAAAATCATCATTAACTTTAAAATATTCTTTTTCGATAATTACACAATTAGCACCTTTATTAAAAGCTTCAATATAAAAATCATTTCCATTATATTTTTCACCTTTAATACCAATATAAGTATCTCCGTCATTTATAATTCTTGTATCTTTGACTAAATTTGTACAAATGATTTCACTATTACCACAATAAAGTTCACCATTACATATTTCAACTATTTTTTTTACACTTAAACGCATAAAAAACCTCCAAACTAAAAATATAATATCATAAAATTATATGTGTTACAATCTTTACTTGTACAAAAAGATTGTGTATAATATATGCTAATGAAAGGATTGTTTAAAATGGATAATGAAAAAATACAAGAAATAATTTCAAATCCCGATAATATCATAAAAGTAATTGATGTATTAAATGATAGTTTTGATATGCTTTATCTTAAATATACACTTGAATCACTAAAAAAAACAAACCCAGTAATGAATATTGATTATACTAAATTAGATTTGCATAGTGCTTGGTCTTATTATCAAAATGGCCACTGTGCATCTTATGCTAAAATTTTAAGTCAAATTTTTAATCAAGCAATTAAATATAACTCTAGTGAACATGTAATTGTTAGAATAGCTAATCATTTTTATGATGTTCGAGGATTAATTGATAATATTGTAACAAGTGAATTCCATATCACTACAGAAGATGATGAAAAACAAATTCTTGAAACACAATTTGGTTTACCTGATGCATTAGAAAAACCTATTGAAAAAGATTTAATTGAAATTGGTAAAGAAGAACTTAATAAAATATATATAAATTCTACTGCAAAATCAAAATAAAAAAATGCTTAGCATTTTTTATTTTTTCTATATTTTATTAATCTATATTAATTAATTCATAATCTCTAGTACCCAAACCTATTTCTTCAGCATAAGGTAAAATATGTCGACCATTTTGTCTTTCAACTCTAGCAATAAAATGATCACGTCCAACATCTTTAGATTGCCAAATTAAATCTATACAGGCTTGATCTAAAGCAACAGGATCAGTTGATGCTAAAATGCCAATATCTTTCATACAAGGATCTTCAGGACTAGAATCACAATCGCAATCGACCGATAAATTATTCATAACATCTATATATAAAATTTTACCATGCATATAATCACTAACAGCCTTAGCAGCCTCTGCCATAGACTCTAAAAAATCATTTTGTTTTGGTAGCATATTCCACATTTCAGTTGGAATTTTTGTTTTTCCAGCAGAATGAATATATGCTTTACCATTACTACTTGCTATCCCAATCGATTGATTTTTAATAACGCCACCGAAACCACCCATTGCATGACCTTTAAAATGCGCTAAATTAATAATATAATCATAATTATCTATATTTTTTCCAACTATATCGACATCTAAATGTTTGCCATTAACAGGAATTTCTATCTCACCTGTAGCATCCATAATATCGACATTGGCAATTTTATCAAAACCATGTTCTTTAATATTTTTTAAATGTGCTTCTGTCGTATTGCGATTACCATTATAAGCAGTATTACATTCAATTATTGTACCATTAACTTTTTGCACTAAATCTTTAATTAATTCAGGTTTTAAATAATTATGTCCACCCAACTCGCCAGTTGATATCTTAACACCTACCCTGCCATTTACATCGATACCTAAACACTCATAAATTTTTACAAGTGAAGTTGGTGTTATATTTTTTGTAAAATAAACTTTTGCTTTTTCCATATATCCTCCTATTATAATTTAATATTTTCTTTTCCACACATGTAACTTCAATAATATTATATAACAAAAATTTTTAAATATAAAGTTTTTTTATAATAACTAATTTTTAAACAAAATATTTCAAAATAATTAATTATGTTATTTTATTTGATAATATTCTTAATTAGAAATAAAATTTTAAAAATATTAGAATACAGGATAACATATAAAAAAACATACAAGATAATTGACTATTATAGTTTTTTTTAGTATAATAATATCATTATAAATGAGGTGATTTAAATGAATAAATATACTCCACCTTTTGAAATCACAAATAAGATGCTCGACTTAGTTGCTTCCATAATGAAAAAAATAGGAAAATTAGATAATTATAAAGATTTAAGTAAATTACCAATTTTAAGAAGAAATAATCGAATTCATTCTATACATTCTTCTTTGGCAATAGAAGATAATTCTTTATCTTTTAAAGAAGTAAAAGATATTATCGATGGAAAAGTAGTTGTTGGTAATCAAAAGGAAATACAAGAAGTAAAAAATGCTTATAAAGCATATGAAATGATGAAAGAAATAAATCCATATTCTATAAAAGATTTAAAAAAAATTCATGGTATAATGACTTTTTTAACCGTTCAAGAATCAGGAGAATTTAGAAAAGGTAATGAAGGAGTTTTTGATGGAGATAAATGTATTCATATGTGTCCTAAACCTGAAATGGTAAATTCACTTATGGAACAATTATTTGGTTGGATGAAAAACAATAAAAATACTATCCACCCCTTAATATTATCATCAGTATTTCACTATGAATTTGTTTTTATTCACCCATTTAGTGATGGAAATGGAAGAACTGTAAGATTATGGCAAAACATATTGTTATCTAATTGGGAAAATATCTTTGAATATGTTCCAATAGAATCTCAAATAAAGGAATATCAGGATGAATATTATGAAACAATCAATAATTGTAATTTAAAAGGCAATTCAACTGAATTTATTGAATTTATGTTAAAAATGATTGATGAAATTTTAGAAAGTTTAATTGAAAGTACAGCAAATGAGGCAAACCATATTAGTACTTATGTTAAAAAGTTGTTAAATCTAATGGAAGGACAACCAGCAATGACAACCAAAGAATTAATGGAAAAATTGGGACTAAAATCAAGATTATCATTTAGAAAAAATTATATAGATCCAGCTCTTGCAAATGGTCTTATAAAAATGACTAACCCAGAAAAACCAACTAGTAAAAATCAAAGTTATTATAAAGTTTAAACAATAATTTTCTTTTTTTATTTTTATATAAGTAAATAAAAAGAAGTATTACAAAGTTCTTCATATTTTTTAAAGAACTTTTATATACTTCTTTTTTAATAAATAGCTAATCTTTTTACCAATTAATATTTAGCTTATTTTTATTTTTTATTCGATAATATTAATTTTATTTTATGCAATAATAAGTTAAATTATCTACTTCTTTTCGATTTTCTCTTTTCCACCCATATAAGGTTGTAATGCCTTTGGTATTTTAATCGAACCATCTTCCTCGTAATTATTTTCGATTACTGCAATTAAACCACGAGGAGTAGCCAAAACAGTGTTATTTAAAGTTGAAACAAACGATGTACCATTTTCACCTTTCATACGAATACCTAATCTTCTTGCTTGAGCATCACCTAATGTTGAACATGAACCAACTTCAAAATATTTTTGTTGACGAGGACTCCAAGCTTCAACATCACATGATTTTACTTTTAAATCAGCTAAATCACCTGAACAACATTCAAGTGTTCGAACTGGTACATCTAGACTTCTAAAGAATTCGACAGTATAAGACCACATCTTATTGTACCAATCCATAGCCTCTTCTGGCTTACATAAAACGACCATTTCTTGTTTTTCAAATTGGTGAACACGATATAAGCCTCTTTCTTCGATACCATGGGCTCCTACTTCTTTTCTAAAACATGGTGAATATGAAGTCATCGTAATTGGTAGTTCGCTTTCTTTGACAATTTGACCTTGAAATTTACCGATCATTGAATGTTCACTAGTTCCAATTAAATACAAATCTTCATTTTCGATTTTATACATCATCGCGTCCATTTCTTCAAAACTCATCACGCCAGTTACGACATCACTATGAATCATAAATGGTGGAATACAATAAGTAAAGCCTTTATCGATCATAAAATCGCGAGCATAACTTAACATTGCTG
>CANROQ010000076.1 GCA_947632295.1 uncultured Bacilli bacterium | reverse complement strand
AAATTTTAATTAACGCTTGTATTATTGTTAAAAATACGGTGTTCATTTATTTATAAAAATATTTTAATAATTAATATTTAATTAAATTAAACATTCACTTTGAAGTCATTACTTTAAAGTTTTTCAATTTCATTTACTTATTTTATATTTTATGGTATTATCTTTAAAGAAAGTTGTGATATTATGAATTTACCAAATTTAATGGAAGCAAAAAAAAGACAAAGTAAAGAAGTTTTAACAAAAACAAACGCTTACATTGTCGAACATGAATTAAAAAATTTAGGTTTAAATAAAACTTATTATATTAAAACTTATGGTTGTCAAATGAATGAACACGATACTGAAAATATTAAAGCAATTTTAGAAGATATGAGTTTTATGGAATGTGATAATATGGAACAAGCCGACTTAATTTTATTAAATACTTGTGCGATTAGAGAAAATGCTCATAATAAGGTTTTTGGTATGATTGGTCGAATTAAAAACTTAAAAGCAAGACGTCCTAATATTATTGTAGGATTATGTGGTTGTATGGCTCAAGAAGAAATTGTTGTTGAGGAAATTATGAAAAAACACGATTGGTTAGATATTGTTTTTGGTACACACAATATTTATAATTTACCTCATATTTTAGCAAAATCATTAAATAAGAAAAAATTAGAGGTAGATGTCTTAAGTTGTGAAGGAGATATTATCGAAAATATTCCTGTTAAAAGAGATAGTAAATATAAGGCTTGGGTTAATATTATGTATGGTTGTGATAAATTTTGTACTTATTGTATTGTTCCATACACGCGAGGTAAACAACGTAGTAGAATGCCAGAACATATTTTAAATGAGGTTAAAGAACTTGTTTTTGATGGTTATAAAGAAGTTACGTTATTAGGTCAAAATGTAAATGCCTATGGTAAAGATTTAAATATTAATTATAAAATGGAAAATTTATTAGAAGATGTCGCTAAAACTGGTATTGAAAGAGTTAGATTTGTGACTAGCCACCCTTGGGATTTTACTGATAATATGATTAAAACAATTAAAGACAATAAAAATATTATGCCATATATTCATCTTCCACTTCAATCAGGGTCAAGTCGTATTTTAAAACTTATGGGTAGAAGATACACAAAAGAATCATATTTAGAACTATATAAAAAAATAAAAGAAGCTCTACCATATAGTTCCATTACTACTGATATTATCGTTGGTTTTCCAGGTGAGAGTGAAGAAGACTTTTTAGAAACTTTGGATGTAGTTAATCAATGTAAATTTGATTCGGCTTATACTTTTATTTTTTCACCTAGAGTTGGTACTCCAGCAGCTAAAATGAAAGATGATGTTTCTTTAGATGAAAAAAATAATCGTCTACAACGTTTAAATAGTTTAATTAATCAATATTCTAAAGAGGCTAATGATAAATATTTAAATAAGGTAGTTCCTGTTTTAATTGAAGGATATAGCGAAAAAGATAATCATAAATTAATGGGATATACTGATACGATGAAACTAGTTAATATTGTTGGTGATTCACAAAATATTGGAAAAATTGTTAATGTAAAAATTCAAGAGATAAAAACTTGGAGTATGGATGGTGAAATTGTTAGTGATTACATTTCAGTATAATTTGAGTCATAAAAATCATTTTAAGAGTTTATTAAAACAGCAATTAAAAACTATATCAATATTTTTATTGATTTTTACTTTTTGTTATTTTGCGATTAATTTAGAGGCATTTTTATATAATTTTCCATATAATACACCACTAGTTTTAAAAACTTATGTTATATTTATAGTTATAATTTTTATGATTATGTTTTTAATTAGTATAATTTTTTCTTTGATTTCAACTTGTATATGTAAAAAAAATAATGTATATCATATCTATAATTATAAATTAGATAAAAATAAATTAAGTGAATTAAGTAGTAATTTCACAATTGATTTAAAAGAAATAAAAAAAATTAAAACAAATAATAAATATATAAAATTAATTTCTTTTAAATTAAAACAAGTTATTACTTTTGAAAAACAAAATTTTAATAATTTAGAAGATTTCAATAAAGTTAAAAAGATTTTAGATGATTTTTATAAATAGGAGTATAGTATGAAAAAAATTTTATTTTCGATTATTATTTTATTAATAACTTTGTTTCCATATCATGTTAATGCCACATCGGGTGCTTTAAAATCTGATACGATTAAAGAATGTGAAGGAACATTATATGGACAACATGGTAGTGACAATCATTGGCATGTTGCAGTTAAAAATTCTAATGGTAGTTATTCTGCTAAAGGTAATGCTTTAGAAAGTGAACCTTGTCCTAGTAATTCAAACGAAAATTTAGAAAATAATGTAGACAATAAAGAAGTTACTACATTAGAAAAAAGTAGTGATAGTACCCTTAAAGAAATTTTAATCGATGATGAACCGGTAGATATTGTAAAAAATATGGAATATAAAACAACTAAAGATAAAGTTAATTTAGTAATTACTGCTAATGATGCTAATGCGAAACTAGATTATAATCCAGTTGATAATTTACAGATGGGTAATAATATTGTTAATATTACGGTTACTGCTGAAGATTTAACAACAAGTAATTATGTTTTAATTATCGTTCGTGAAAAAGAATTAGATAATAATACCAATATTAAAATTAAAATTGCTGGTGAAGAAATTGAATTTACTGATTATAAATATGCTTTAGAAGTAAAAAATAATGTTGATTCGCTAGATATAGACTATCAATTAGAAAGTGCTAGTTCCAAAGCTTCAATTGAAGGAAATAAAGATTTTGTTATTGGTAAAAATGATGTTAAAATTATTGTTACTGCTGAAAATGGAGAATCACAAGAATATATCATTACAGTTACTAAATTAGATTGGTTAAATAGTTTAATTAAAGTAATATTAGGTAGTAGTGTAGTAGTAGCTATTATTGCGTTCGTAAAGAAGATATTTAAAAAATAAGAAGTTTGTGCTTCTTATTTTTGTAAAATTTTAGTTTTAATATCTATTTCTTTTGCTAAATTAAGTTGACGATATGTTATGTTTGCATGTTCAAACATTTTTTTAGCGGCAATTGTTCCATCTGTATTAGCGTATTTATCACATTCATAGACGATTTCTTTAATACCTGATTGAATAATTAATTTAGCGCATTCATTACATGGGAATAGTGTTACATATAAAATAGAACCTTCTAGACTATGTCTATCGCCTGGATAATTAATAATCGCATTAAGTTCCGCATGACAAACATATAAATATTTTGTTTCTAATGGATCTCCCTCTCTAGCCCAAGGAAAATCATCGTCATTAAATCCTTTTGGAGCACCATTATAACCAATTGATAAAATACGATTTTGTTTATCGACGATACAAGCCCCAACTTGTGTATTGGGATCTTTACTACGCATAGCTGATAATTTTGCCAAATTCATAAAATACTCATCCCAAGTTAAATAATTTTCTCGTTTAAACATAAATTACCTCCTTAAGTTGATTATAGCATTTAATTTAAAAAATTAACATAAAAAATGTGTAAAATAATGTTATAATTTCTATATTTATTGACAGTTTATAAATAAATGATATAATTATTGTTGTTATTTATGAATTTTAGAAGGAATTTTGTGATAAATTTAATATATTATAAGTATAGGTAAATTTATTAAAAATTTATAATAAAATTAAGAGGAGGTTTTATATGTTACAAATTAAAGGTGTTAAAAAAAGTTATACAACTGGTAATTTTACGCAACATGCTTTAAAAGGTGTAAGCCTAGATTTTCGAAAAAATGAATTTGTAGCGATACTAGGGCCATCTGGTAGTGGTAAAACTACTTTATTAAATATTATAGGTGGTTTAGATCGTTATGATAGTGGAGATTTAATTATTAATAATAAATCGACCAAAAAATTTAAAGATACAGAATGGGATGCTTATCGTAATAACTGTATTGGTTTTATTTTTCAAAATTATAATTTAATAACTCATATTAGTGTTTTGGAAAATGTTGAAATGGGAATGACTTTGAGTGGTGTTAGTTCATCGAAACGTAAGAAAAAAGCGCTTGAGGTTTTAGATCGTGTTGGCCTAAAAGAACATGCTCATAAAAAACCAAATCAATTATCAGGTGGACAAATGCAACGTGTGGCTATTGCCCGTGCTCTTGCTAATGATCCAGATATTATTTTGGCTGATGAGCCAACCGGAGCCCTAGATTCCAAAACAAGTGTTCAAATTATGGAACTTATCAAAGAAATTGCTAAAGATAAATTAGTTATTATGGTTACGCATAATCCTGATTTAGCCAAAGAATATGCAACTAGAATTATCGAACTTAAAGATGGCGAACTTATAAGCGATTCAAATCCAATTAAAGATGAAGAAAAAAATACTAAAAAATTTAATATTAAAAAAACAGCCATGAGTTTTACAACTGCTTTAAATTTATCTTTTAATAATATTAAAACTAAAAAGGGAAGAACTTTACTTACTGCTTTTGCATCTAGTATAGGAATAATTGGTATTGCTCTTATTTTAGCGCTTTCGAATGGTTTTGATATCCAAATCGATAAATTTGAACGTGATACACTTTCATCATTACCAATTATGATTTCTAGTCAAGCCATGGAAATGACTGAAGAAAATATGGCTAATATGCAAAATATGATGAAACCAACTGGGGCTGATGCTTATTCAGATGAACAATATGTTTATCCACAAAAACCAATTACGGAATCTATTTTACATACGAATGTTTTAACAAATGATTACATTGATTATATTGAAAATATCGATAATGATTTAATTTCTGGTATTTCTTATATGCGTGCTACGAATTTGAATATTATTGGTAAAGTAAATGGTGAATATCAACCTATTAATAATTC
>CANROQ010000075.1 GCA_947632295.1 uncultured Bacilli bacterium | reverse complement strand
CCAGCACTCCTCAAAGTGATACAAACTGGCGGTGTATCGAATTTCGGTGCGCTTAGGCTCTCTCAGTTATATTGAATATATCAAAAGTATTTCATAGATATATCATTGTAATGATATTTCGTGGATAAGCTCTTGCTTTAATCATAAAAATTTACAGGTTTATGTTATTTGAATCAAAATTCAATATAATGTGGAAAATATTTAAACCTTTCCCAAAATCATCTATTTCTATTGAATTTGACACGTAGTTTAATTTATATTGACTTGATATATCTTCTAAATTATAAATTGAATTTAATAAATGAAAAAGCTTGTGATAATCACCTTCTTCAACAAACGACATCATCCCGCAATATCCATATGTAACTGGATACCGATGTGATTTAAATCTTTTTAACCCGTTGCCATCATATTCTTGCATGATATGAAATTTGCATATATCTTTTTTCAAAAATCTTTTACATTCTACGGTAATCCCTTGGTCAGTAAACCGATCAATAAAAATTGTTATGTCTGTCCTTCCTAAAACAGTGCCGGTTTCAGCATTTGCTGGTTCTAGTTGTGCCAAAGTATAATCAAAATTGAAATTTCTTTTATTTTTCCTAATCTCATCCAAAAGCAAGCTACGCCTTTTATCTTCCATTAGTATTTGCGATTCTTTTTTTGAAATTAACTTTTTGTAAGAAAAAACAACTATTTTAATAAAATCATCAACAATCCCATGTACAATATCTCTTTGTAGTTCTGAATTAAAATTATTCATTTTTCGCCTCCTGTTAAAAGGAGTTTTTGAATTTTTTTAAAGTCCAAGTATGCAATTGCTTTTTGACGATTTTCTTGTCTTTTGTCTTTAATTATAAATAAACCATCCGGGAAAATACCTATAAAGTTTTTTCTAAAGGCAATTTTGTTACACAGTTCGTTTATTGAAGAAATTTCATAAATATTTAAAATTAAATTGATAATTTCTTCTAAATCTATTTTGGTAGTATTTTTTGTAAACTCAAAAAATAAAAGATCAAAAAACTTGCCATTTTTTGTCGTATTGAAAATATGGTAATCTTTTGGTATAAAATTTTTTAACAACAAACAAAGTGTATTATAATACTCTTTGCTAGAATCTTTTATTCCGCAATAGTTTTTGGCTTGCAAAAAATAGTTTAATGTGTAATTAATTATTGACAGCTCTTTATCTCCAAAACCATATGACTCATTAATGGTCTTGTTTAATTGTAGGAGTAATCTTTCTAACAAGTCACATTTTCTATTAGGTTTGTAATGTTTATTAAACATGCTTAATTGATAATCTGTAGAATTTGTCTGATTTAAGCTATAATCTTTAGTGATTGCATGTATGTTTTTAACAATGTTTACAATTTTATTATAGGTTTCTGTAGAATAATTTGGGAGCGGAAATTCCTTGATATCATTCATTCTAATTTCGGGTTTTGAAGTCTTGTTATAAGAAGAAGCCATATGAAATTGATAGTAATTGTAAAAGTCAGAATTTAGTATGCCTTCGAGAAAATAAAGCTCAGAGTTTATTTGTTTATTTGTATAGATAGAATAAAAATCGTTTTTATAAAATAGTGCACAATCTGTAAAAGCACATTCAGGATGTTTATTCCTAATAGTTCGTTTTATTAAAAGTCTATTTTTAGAATAATATTGCTCTTTGTCGTGAATTCTCTCAAAACTTTGCAAATTGTTCTGTGGCAAATGTTTGTAGTCTATTGTGAAACTTGTAAAGTAATCACCCGTGGCTTCTTTCATTTTAATGAAAGAAGTGTCAATCTCTTTTCCAGCAGAACAACCTTGAGAAATGTTTAGGTGGTATTTACGCAAGTAGTCAATCAAAGAAGTGTTGTTCTCTTTTATAGAAGTTATTAATTCAAAGTCTAACACTGAACCTTCGTGCAATATTCTCCATATGTAATCATAATTATCAATAACACTTATCGCAATTTTTTGGCTATTGGACTTATCAAACGTTATTTTGTTCTGAATGGTGTCAAAAAAATTTTTATTAACATTAATATAGTCACACAAACTTTCGTTGCCTTTACACTTAAATGTTACTGCTGAACATGGATATTTGGCATTTAGAAATAACTTGCCTCTTAATTTTTGAAGATTTAAAATTTCAATCAAGGATAAATTCTTAAACATGAATTTTCTAAAATTTGTCGCATTCGAATTATAAAATATACCGTTAGACACTAACATCGAAGCAACTCCGTTTTTAGATAAAAAATCAATTGTCCTTAAAATAAATGATTGGCATAACTGCGAATCGGAAACTACTCCTGGGTATCGCTTTTTATTATATTTTGCACATGCTTTTGTTGGAACGCTTGTCCAAGGAGGATTACCTATTATTAAATCAAATTTCACATTTCTTAGCAAATTTTCGTCAAAATAATCTTTTAAATACAAATTTTTACTTAAATTCGGAAGTTGAATATTGTTTTCTTCTATATCTTTAGGCTCAAAACAATCTAATAAAGCTATGTATAGGCTAAATTTTGTGATTTTTAACGCCTGCGCATTTATATCAACACCAAAAATGTTGTTTTTTAATAAGCTTATTAAATCACTTGGTACACGTGTTTGACTTAAAGAGACTATTTTTTTAAAACATGATACCAGAAAAACTCCGGACCCACATGCTGGATCTAATACTTTACAGTTTTTTTCTGAAATTCTTGAAAAAACATTTTCAACCATGGCATTCACCAAAGAATATGGAGTATAAAAAGCCCCATGTTTTCTTTTGCCAATAAAATCTTCTTCAATCAAAAATAATTCGTAAATATTACTTATTAATTCAATGGGAATGATACTAAAATCATATCCCCATAAGCGTTGTTGCCCCGTTTCTAAATCATCACCTTGTAAAAAGTGAGAAAGAATTTCTATTTCATAATCCTTTAATATCTCATCACTTTCTGAATAAAATATGTTGCCACCAAACTTTCTTTCTAGATACTCAAAAAAGAAATTGATATTGCTTTTAGAGGATAAAAGTTCTATATATGAATTGGCTTCAAATTTGTAAAATGTTTTTGATGTTATAATATTCCTATCTTCCAAATATTTTATAAAAATCGATTTCGACATTAAATTATGAGCTTTTTGAAATGAAGTGCCCT
This sequence comes from uncultured Bacilli bacterium, assembly GCA_947632295.1. GTDB lineage: Bacteria > Bacillota_I > Bacilli_A > RF39 > UBA660 > CAJLIR01. The sequence goes on along the minus strand of CANROQ010000075.1, from coordinate 1,838 downwards.
TGTTGCACATTAAACTTAAAGCTTTTTGAATATTTTTTAATAAACTTTGATCAACTCTATCAGAAGTTTTTAAAACTTTTGCACATTCCTCAACACATTTTCCGTTTATTAAATTATCATATGTTAACAAATAAAAAGGAAATCTACCGTCTTCTTTTAACGAATTTAAAAATCCCTTTGTTTCTTTAATGTTATAATTATTGTTTAAGATTATGTCTGTAGGGGTTATAATAAGAGATAAAGGAATGTCGTTTTTATTCCACAGAAATTTTCTGATTTTTTTAATGTTTTCTGGATCTGAATTCTCTAATGTAATAATACCAAAAATGGGTATTTTGGGGGCCTGACCTTCTTTAGGAATTGATATTATTGCATCAAATATTTTATTTTTACTTATTTCTACTTCTTCCTTATTTGTTAAATTAAGCAAGTGTAAAATTTCTTTCAATCTTTCATTTCTTTCTAGTGGAAGTATTTTATATAATTTTTCTTTTATTAAATCACTATTTTGTTTGTTTTTATTCATAATTTTCCCTTTTTTATCTTGTTTTGAAGTGTTTTAACTTATTCACCATATTCCTTAGCCCTTTCAACTATGACACTTTTTGAACCCTTTATATTTCTTATAAATAATACAATTGCCGCATTAGATTGAAAATTCCACCCATTTGCTATGTGAGTAGCGTTATGATTTACCCCACTCATAGAAACCTCCTCTTTTATCTCTAAGTTTTTGATTTATTTACTCTTTCATTGTACATAGACAAAAATTTTTGGACCACATAGTCTTGCAAGTCGTCTGATACCTGTAGTTTTTTGAAAACTAATTGGTCAATTTTTTTATGATGCTTAGTAAAAATTTCTTCGTTTGCATTTAAAACCTTAATGGTTGAAGTTTCTTGAATTAGGTTTTCTATTTCATCTGGAGCTTTGAAATCAAAATAAATAGGAAACCCTTTTAAATCCACAGCTTCTGATTTCAACATTCCACCGCCAAGGCTTTTTCGTCCAGATGCCTCCCTAATCAACCAAAATAAAGTAGAGTTCAAAAACAACCACAAATCACAAATATGTTTCCTGTCATGAATATAAATATCAACACCGCTAGCAGAATAGCCATTATTGGTATTTAGTGAACAAAAATGCTTCCCACCAATTCCTCTTGGTAGTATCAAAGCTGGTCTAGTTCGTTTGGTTTTAATTTCATCAAAAATTTTAATTTGATCATGTTCTAGTTGCTTAATCTGGTTATCTAAAAGATTAACATTTGATATAATAAATGTTTTTGCATCTTTCCAATTATAATAACCAGCTTCATCCACATTTAGAAAAGGTACAAGTGCTTCTTTGTTTAAATAATTAGGTATATCCGTTATAATATAATCCTTTGTTATATTTAGCCCTTGTCCAATTTTCAGCCAATTTAATTCTCTCTCTGATTTGCCACTTTGTGACAACCTTTGTATTAAATCCAAAAATTTATTATCTGAGTTAAACAAAAATCCCCATTTGTTATTTTTAAGTAAATCACTATCTTTATTAAATTTTTTGACAAGAACACAATCTAGAGGCTCATTATTGTTTTTTTGTAAAGGAAAATGATAATCCGCGAAACTTTTGTGACATCTAGCAAATGTTAGGTCATTTGTACAGCCTTGATTTCCTTCAAAAAAAGTAATAACAGTGTTAATATTGGCGGATTCAAAAGCTTTAAAATCACTATCAATAATTGCAATAACATTTGTTGTTTTTAATAAAAATTGCTGAAATTTTGTACCATATTCTGTATCAAGCCATGAATTTTGAGTAATAAAAGTGCAAATTCCGTCATTTTTAAT
>CANROQ010000074.1 GCA_947632295.1 uncultured Bacilli bacterium | reverse complement strand
AATTTGTTTGAAAATTATGGTCCTGATTCGCCTGTAGGAATTTTAGGTTCAATTTTACAAGGTTCAACTGATACAACTTTTTATATATTGACAATTTATTTTGGAACGATTGGCGTCAAAAAAATAAAATATGCTTTAACGGCTGGTGTGATTGCTGATGTGGCTGGAATAATTCTTAGTATTATCATTGTTAATCTTATTTTGTAGTTTGACTAATTTCTTTAGATGGTGTAATATTGTTTTGGTGATAAAATGCGAGGTAAGATATTAATAATATCATTAGTTCTATTAATAACCGGATGTAGTAAAAATGAACTTGTTTGTAATAAAAAAACTAAAAATGCTGGATATGATTATCAGGAAAGTTATAATTTAGTTTATGATGATAATTCCAAATTAAATTATATAAACTTAACATTGAAATCGATTTATAATGAACATTATACTGATGTAGAAATTTTAGATGAATACAATGAAGTTTATGATTATTGTGATTTTTATCAATCAAGTAGTCATAAATTGATTGAATGTAAACCTGATTTAGATGATAATATTTTAACGGTAAAAATAAAAATTAAAGTTAATAAAATAGACGATGATTTATTTGAAGATATGATGTATGTAACTAAAGAGGAAATAAGTGATATAAAAAAAGCTAAAAAAATGTTAGAAAATGTTGGATATAGCTGCAAATAATTCAAAAGTTTGTTGCTTTTTTTTTGATGCTTGAGTATAATTTTTCTAGGTGATAAAAATGGATAGATTACAAAAAGTGATTGCGAATAGTGGCTATTGTTCTAGGAGAAAAGCCGAAGAGTTGATAAGTAAAGGACATGTTAAAGTAAACGGGAAAATTATTACGGAGTTAGGTACTTGTGTTAAAAGTAGTGATACTGTAACAATTTTTGATAAATCTTTAACTATTGAAGAAAAAGAATATATTTTATTAAATAAACCAAGAGGTATAATTACTTCAACTCACGATGAAAAAAATCGTAAAACTGTTTTAGATTTAATTGAAACAAATAAACGTTTATATCCTGTTGGTAGATTAGATTATGATACAACTGGTGCTTTATTGTTAACAAATGATGGCGAGTTAGCTAATTTATTAATGCATCCAAAAAATAAAATTGAAAAAGTTTATATTGCTAAAATAACTGGATTTATTGACAAGGAAAATTTAATCAAATTAGCAAATGGCGTATATATTGATAATGTTAAAACGGCAAAGGCTAAAGTTCGATTAAAAAAATTTGATAAAAAAACAAATACATCATTAGTAGAAATTACAATTCATGAAGGGCGAAATCATCAAGTTAAAAAGATGTTTGAAGCAATAGGTTTTAAAGTTTTAAAATTAAAACGTGAACGAATTTCTTTTCTAGATGTTAAAGATTTAAAATCGGGAGAATATCGTTATTTAAGTTTAAAAGAAGTTAAAAAATTATATGCAGAAACAAAAAAATAAACTATTTTTCAAGTTTATTTTTTTTCGATAATAGCGCCAGTTGGACAACCTTCAACAGCATCTTGAACATCATTAGCTAAATCTTTATCCATATTTTCAAAATCAACATCAGTTTTAACTTGAGCTAAATCGTCATCGCCGAATTCGAATACCTCATCGACTAAACTAACACAAGCTCCACATCCGATACATTTATCTTTATCAACTATTACTTTTTCCATAATTTTCCCTCCTAATAAAAATTATAGATAAATAGTATTAAAATTGCAAGTAAATTATTTTAAAATGCGAAAAAATGTGATATCATTATTATAATGAGGTGGGACATATGCCAAGTAGAATGGAAAGATATTATCAAACAAATGTTGATATTTCGAAACGAACTAGAAAAAATCAACATTTATATGATGACATACATACTAATTTAGATTATGAAGATGTAAAACAAATACCAAATGCTAATGAGATAAGTCCAGCTAAATTAAATGAATTACTTCGAAATGAGAAAAAAGTCGAACGAAGAGTTATTAAAAATGAAGATTTAAATTTAAATATAGATGAACAAGAAGATGAACATAATTATGATATTAAAGAGGCTTTAGAAAAGGCTAAAAATGATAATGTAGATAAAAATGATTATCATAAAATAAAAGAAGAACAATTAAATTTATTAAAGAAAATTCAATCTTATAAAATTAGTCAAAAAGAATCAAATGAAAATTTAGATGAATTATTAAATACGATTGCCAGTACTAAGTTATTGAAAGAATTGAATGATCGTGATTTATCATTAAATTTATTAGATGATTTGAAATCTAATGACGATGATACAATTGTTGGTGGAATTGATTCAATCGATAGAGTTTTAAATGATGTTCCAAAATTTAAACAAGATATAGAAGAAAAAAATGAAATTGATAAATCATTTTATACTTCTAGTATGAGTTTTAGTCCTGATGATTTTGATGAACTTCAGGAAATTAAAAGTAAATTGCACAAAAATAATTTATTGGTAAAAATTTTAGCAATAATTTTGTCTATTGTAGTTTTGACAATTATTATATTAGTGTTAGTTTTGTTGTGATTGAAATAAAGGAAGTCGATATTTGTGGAATGTCCATCATGTCATCATAAACTAAAGAGAAATTATTGTACAAGATGTGGTATTATGATAGGCAAAAATAATGAAATAGTTTCCTTACGTGAGAAAGAAGAAGATCATTCTTTAGAATATTTTTTAGGTGAGGATTGTTATAAATTTTTTCAAAATAATAATTTTGTCGCATTTTTTTTAGGACCATTATATTTTGTATATTATAAATTTTATTTATTAGGAATTTCTTTAGGATATTTGGAAATTTTAATATTATATTTGTTAAGAAATATTAATCCTATGATTTTGATATTTTTAAAATTAATATCATGTTTATTATATTGTTGTTATACCAATGAAATTTATTTGTTTTTAGTAAAGAAACAAATAAAAAAAATAGGTGTAATAACTAAAGAACAATTTGAAAATAAACCAAAAACTTCAATAGTAGCGCTTGCGTTAGCAGTATTACTATTTGAAGTAAGTTTATTTTTAATTTTTTAATTAAATTTTTATTGACAAGTATGTCCTAAATTCATTAATTTTTGCTTTACTGAATTATAATCTTCATCATATGATAGATTGCTTTCTAATTGTTGATTTTCTAGGTAAGTTGTTTTGATAGAAAATTCATATTCATTGTTATTTTCTTCACTTGTTATTTCATAATTTGATTTGTCTAATAGATATAGTGAAAACATTTGTAAAATTGATATATAATTGTCAAATTCTTCTTTAAAGTTTTCATCTAATAAAGTGATATGAATTTTATTTATATCCGTTCGTAGTTTTTGATTGTGAAAATTAGTTACTATAATTGTATCTATTTTTAAATGTTTTTCTATATTAGATGACGAGCAAGTTAAACTTTCGGTAATTTCGTCAGTATTGGTATTGATATTACTAGTGGTAGTAGTTAAAAGACTTAATTGTTCATCCTTTGTTTGTTTAGTTGTATTATGTTCAATGTTTGTTGTTATCTGATTATTTTTAGCATCGATTAATTTTAATAATAAAATAATTAATAATAATGCCATAATTATAAAAATTACAATTAATATATTTTTTAATGGTAATTTTTTTTTCTTTTCGACATATTCGTATTTCTTTAATGGATTAATAATATTTTCAAAATTATCTTCCATATTTTTGTTTTTAGATTTTATTTCCACAAAAGATTTATTTTTTTTTCGCATCTTTATCTACTTCCTTGCTATTTATTTTATCATATAACAAAATTGAATTCAATGTTTGAGTTATGATTTTAATTATGTTAAAATAGCATTAGGTGTTTAGGATGAATGATTGTTTAGATAATGAAATAATAATAGAAAAATTTGATCATGAAGGACGAGGTATTGGCTATATTGATGGTAAAATAACTTTTGTTGATGGTACTGTTCCAGGCGATAGAGTAAGTGTTAAAATTGTTAAAAATAAAAAAAATTATTATATTGCCAAAGTTATAAAAATTTTAGAATATAGTAATTTTAGAATTAAACCTGATTGCCCTTATTTTAATTTTTGTGGTGGTTGTGATTTACAATATATTAATTATGAAAATCAATTAAAATTTAAAGAAATGAAAGTTAGGGAAATTTTAAATAAGTTCGCTAATATAGATGAGAGTAGAATAAAAAATATTATAAAAAGTGATAATAAATTTTTTTATCGTAATAAATTAACTTTTCAGGTTAAAGAAAAGATTGGATTATTTGCGAAAAACAGTTATGACTTAATTAATATCGATAAATGTTTAATTGCGTCTTTTAAAATAAATGAAGTATTAATTAAAATCAAGAAAATAATAGATTTAAAAAATATTGAACAAGTAATTATTAGAAACAGTTTTTACAATGATAAAGTAATGGTAATTTTTGTTGGTAAAAATATAGATATCAATAATATATTAAAACTAAAAGAAATAATTGATTCTCTATATATAAAAACTGATGATGAATATAAATTAATAAGTGGGGAAGCGTATTTAGAAGAAAAATTAGGAGAATATGTTTTTAAAATTTCACCAGATTCTTTTTTTCAAGTAAATTCTAAAATGTGTGTTAAATTATATGATAAAATTATCGAATATGGTAATTTTAAAAAAAATGAAAATGTTTTGGATTTGTATTGTGGAACTGGAACAATTGGTATTTACATTAGTAAATTTGTTAAGAATGTTATAGGTTATGAAATTAATAAATATGCGGTTATAGATGCTGAAGAAAATAAAAAGAAAAATTTAGTTGACAATATTAGATTTGTTTGTGGTTCAAGCGAATTAGTTTTCGAAAATATTACCAATAATATCAATGTTATAATCGTAGATCCACCAAGGAGTGGACTTAATCAAAAAACAATTGATGGTATTATAAATGTAAAATCTTGTAAAGTTATTTATGTATCATGTGATCCAGTTACTTTAGCACGTGATTTGAAAAAATTACAAATATTTTATGAAGTAGTTGAAATTACACCAGTAGATATGTTTCCAAATACTAAACATGT
>CANROQ010000073.1 GCA_947632295.1 uncultured Bacilli bacterium | reverse complement strand
GTAACTAATCTACCCTTCCAAGGTCCTTCAGTATAACAACCATCTTTACCAACTGGATTAATAAAAGTAATGTCATTAGCACTAGCCACACGATTATCGTCAACACCATATGCTGGCGCAATATGGACAATACCTGTTCCATCGCTATCAGTTACATAATCATCGGCTAAAATACAAAATGCTTTACCTTCAACTTTAACAAAAGGCATCAATTGTTCATACTTACGACCTTTTAAATCAATACCTTTAAAAGTCTCTAAAATTTCATAATCGTCACCTAAAACTTTACTTGCAAGTGATGCTCCAACAATAAATTTGTAACCTTTCGATAATACCTTAACGTATTCTAAATCGGGATTAACGCATAAAGCAACATTAGCCATTAAAGTCCAAGGAGTTGTTGTCCAAACAAGTACATAAGTATCTTCGTCAACTAATTTAAATGGTACATAAACCGTATTAACTGATACTTCTTTATAACCTTGAGCAACTTCAAATGACGAAAGTTCTGTTCCACATCTTGGACAAAAAGGTAAAACTTTATTTCCATGATAAATTAAACCTTTTTTGTTTAATTCATCAACTATCCACCATTCTGATTCAATATATTCATTATCACAAGTGACATAAGGATGTTCACAATCGATAAATTGTCCCATCATATCTGTAACTTTTTTTACTTCATCAATATTAGTTGCCGTTTCACTTTTACATTCACGACAAAAATTTTCAACACCTAAATTTTCAATATCACTTTTCGATTTAAATCCTAATTTTTTCTCAACATTTACCTCAATTGGTAAGCCATGTGTATCAAGACCAATTTTTCTTAATACACGGTAACCATTCATTGTTTTATATTTACAAAAAGCATCTTTTATGGTTTTAGCAAATACATGATGAATACCAGGTTTAGCATTTGCATAAATTGGTCCATCATAAAAAACAAAATCTTCACAATTATTACGATTTTCAATTGTTTTATTTAATATATCTTCTTCTTTCCAATGCTCTAGAATGCTTTTCTCAATATCATTAATTTTTCCTTTTTTTAATTCTTGAAATTTCATATTTTTCCTCCTAACCCATAATTACAAATGTATAATATATAGCAAATATAATTAACATACATGCACCTTCAAATTTATTAATTTTATGATCTTTAATTGAAAATATAAATAGCAAAAAAGCGGACAATAAAAATACTATCAAATCATAATTATTAAAACCAACGGCTTTAATACTACCAAATAAAGCAACTGGTATACCTAGAACAACCCCGACATTAAAAATATTACTGCCCACAATATTTCCAACTAAAATTTCTTGTTCTCCTTTTTTAATAGACACAATCGATGTCACTAATTCAGGCAAAGATGTTCCAAATGCTACGATTGTTAACGCAATCATCTTTTGGCTTACTCCTAAAGTAGTAGCGATACGACTTGCACTTTCAACAACAAAATTACTGCCAACGACAATACAACCAATACCCAATAATGTAAAGAAAAGTGATTTTGATATACCATATTGCACTATCTCATCTGCATCATTATCTTTTTTATTGCGTACAATAGAAATTAAATAATAAACAAAAATAGTAAAGAAAAGTAAAATAATAAAACCATCATTACGACTAATTTCATTAGTAATACCACTTACAAACAAGTCATCCTTTATTAAGAAAAATAATAACGTACTAATCAAAATAACAATAGGAATTTCTTTTTTAATTGTATTATTTTTAATAATAACTGGTCTTATTAATGAACAAATACCTATAATCAATAAAATATTTAAAATGTTACTACCAATGACATTACCTAAAACCATATCAGAATTATTAGAAATAATCGATTTTACCGATACTGCAAATTCCGGTGCACTAGTTCCAAAAGCTACAATCGTAAGACCTATTAACATTTTCGAAACTTTAAAATTTTGAGCCAAAGAAGATGCGCCATCGACAAAAATATCGGCACCTTTAATTAAAATGACAAAACTAACTATTAATATTATAATTTGTAATAACATGATAACCTCCCATAAAATAAAAAGTTCTTAACTTAAGGACGATATAAACCGCGGTACCACCTTAATTCAAGAACTTGCACTTATAACTATAACGCGTTACCGTTTTTTTCTACTAAATTCAAAAAAACACATCAGGAATGATTCTTATATTATCCAACTGTTAATTTTCACCAACCATTAACTCTCTACTAGTCTTTTAATATAACGTTTCCATCATTTGTTTTACATTTCTATTTTATCTAAATCATTGACAACTTCAAGTTGTGCTTCAATGACATCTTTTACTCTTTTTTTAAATACACGAACATTACGCGCTAACATATTTGATTCTAATTCGATTTTTTCAGCCTTTAATAGAGCTTCATTTACAATTCTATTAGCGTTCTTTTTCGCATCATCGATAATAGTTTCACTTTCTTTGTGAGCGGATAATCGCATTTGATCAGAGGTTTTTTGAGCCATCATTATGGCCTTATTAAAAGTAGATTCCATTCTTTCATATTGTTCTAATTTTTGACGCAGTTTTAAATTTTCTTCTTCATATTTTTTTAATTCAGCAATTTTTTCTTCTTGTTTTTTTATAACTTCATCTTTTTGCTTATTTTCACTAGTCATTTGTTCTACTTTTTTTATTACTTGATCTAAAAAGGATTTTACCTCTTCTGTATCATACCCACGCATTGTGCGATTAAATTTTTCCATAATCTCACCTCATAAATGCTACATCTTGATATTGTAGCACATTTTTAATAAAAGTCAACTTTTACCATTCAGTATTTATATCATCATTATCGTAAATATCTTTGCCTTCACGTTCATCAGTAATTTTTCCTTGAATATTTACATTATTTGGCGTACATAAAAATATACCGCCACCAATTTTTTGTAAATCGCCTCCGATGGCATAAATTGTGCCACTTAAAAAATCGACAATTCTTTTTGCTTGATCGGATGTAACTCTTTTTAAATTTACAACAACTGTATTTCGCGATTTTAAAAAATCAGCGATTTGTTGTGATTCTGAATAAGCACGAGGCTCTAACAAAATCATTTTATTTTTTCCATCATTTTCTTTTAATGCTTCTTCGCTATTTACAGTATAATAATCATTTGTATCATTATTTGTATCAAATACATCAGTTTCTTCTGAAGAAAGCCATTTTTTTATAAATCCCACGTTTATTCCTCCTCTATTCTTTATACGCTTACTATAGATAATTTTATCACATAAAAATAAATAAATAAATATTTTTTGTAAGAATTTTCAAAAAAATTTTATTCATTAATATTTAATTCAACAATATGTTAAATATTAATTAAAACTTATCGTCCATTATCTAAATGTTTAATTAATTTATATTCTCTAATAGTAATATCATCTTGTATTCTCAAATTGCGTTTTAACTTATTTAAAAAATTTCTAATAATTCTAGACACATTATAATGCGATAAATTTAAATAATTAGCAATATCTTTTTCTGTCATAGACTTGTATCCAAATAAGCCAAAATATCTTTTAACTATTTCTCTATCTCTAACTGATAAAGTTGATATTACCTTCTTAATAGAATCATAAATCTCACTATTTTCAATATTAAAATCAATCTCTTCATTTGCAGGTATAAAAATTGGTGGCTTATCAGTTGTTTCATCTAAACTAATATTATCGAGATATTTATTATTTCGCTTTAAAAATTTAAAGATTTCATTATCTATACATTTAATCGCATAAGTTGAAAATTTTATATCTTTATTTATATCAAAATTATCGACACTTTGAATTAATCCAATTAAACCCACAGAAATTAATTCATTTTTGTCATAAGGAACATTTACAAATTTATGCATAACCTCTTTAAATACAAGTCGAATATTACTGACAATTATTGTAGTTCTAGCCGATTTTTCACCTGCAGACATTTTAGAGAAATAACTACACAATTCTTCATAATCTAAAACAGGTGGTAATTGTTTTTCAATAAATAGATCATGATAAAGCATGATATCAACTCCTTATTAAAGAAAATTTAGAAAATTCTTTAGTTTTTATGATATCATTTTTTTATTATTTTAACAACTAAAATTTAATTTTATCGTTAATATAAGAAGTAAGTTCACTAACATCTAACGTAATTTGTTCCATTGTATCACGATTTCTAATAGTAACTGTATTATTATTTATAGTTTCATCATCGACAGTAATACAATATGGAGTTCCTATTACATCTTGCCTTCTATAGCGTTTTCCAATGTTACCAGATTCATCATAAGTACACATAAAATTTTTCGATAAATTCTTATATATTTCCATAGCCTTAGCACTATGATGTTTTTTTATAAGTGGTAATATGGCACATTTATATGGAGCAAGGGCTGGTATAAACTTCATAATTTCACGTGTGGTACCATCTTCTAAAGTTTCCTCATCATAGGCATTAGATAGAATAGCTAAAGTTAGACGATCGCATCCAACTGATGATTCTACAACATAAGGAATATATTTTTCGTTAGTTTCTGGATCTAAATACTCCATAGATTTTTTAGAATATTCTTGATGACGTGTTAAGTCATAATTGGTACGATTATGGGTTCCCCATAACTCACCCCATGAAAATGGGAATTTATATTCAATGTCACAGGCTTCTTTAGCATAATGCGCTAATTTTTCGTGATCTTTAAAACGAATATTGTCCGGATTTATTCCTAAATCAATTAAAAAATCATAAGCATATTTTTTGTAAAATTGATAAAATTCACTATCAGTTCCTTCTTTACAAAATAATTGATGTTCCATTTGCTCAAATTCGATTGTTCTAAAAGTAAAATTACCAGGCGTAATTTCATTTCTAAATGCTTTACCAATTTGTCCAATACCAAAAGGTACTTTGGCACGCATTGTTCTTTGAACATTATTAAAATTAACAAATTCTCCTTGAGCAGTTTCAGGACGTAGGTAAACTAAACTAGTTGCATCCTTAACAACACCACGATTAGTTTCAAACATTAAATTAAATTCACGAATATCAGTATAATCTACTTTGCCACATTTTGGACAAGGTAT
>CANROQ010000072.1 GCA_947632295.1 uncultured Bacilli bacterium | reverse complement strand
AGGGAAAGATTATTATTTTATTCATCAGCAGTTATTCAAAATCATTGTCTAAAGGAAGGTGAGAGTTATTCAAATTTCAAAAGTATCAAAGTATATGCGATAATAAATTACGAATTATCAAAAGAGTTAGAACAAACAATTCGCCTAAAAGTAGAAGAAACTAACGATTTATTTTTAAATAAATTAGAATATAAAATATTAGATTTAACAAAAATAGATGCAGATAGTAAAAATAGGAAATATTATGAATTAGTTAATTTATTTAAAAATGCTGATTTAGAAAAATTAAAAGAAATAATTAAAAGTGAAGAATATAAAGAAATATTAGAAAAAATGGAAATATATAATAAAAGCGAGGAGGAATATCAAAAAATGGAAGATATATATAAAATGATGATGAATGAAAAATTAGATTATGAATCAATCTATAAAGGAGGCGTAGATGCTGGCTTTAATCAAGGCAAGGCTTTAGGAATTTCACAAGGTGAAAAGAATAAAACTATAGATATTGCTAAAATAATGTTAAATAAAAATATGGATATCAATTTAATAGCAGAAATTACAAATATGTCTATAAAAGATATTAATGCTATAAGATAGATTTGATTAAAAATTATAATGTCATGATAGAATTATAATTTTTTTTATGGAATCTTATAAAAACTAAAAGTAAAAATAGAGTTAATTAATAGTAATACTAGTAGTTATCGTAGTAACAAAATAATTGAAATATTAAATAAATTAAGATTATTATATTTAAAATATCTATACATGATATTAGACCTTAATACCGTTTTATGTAAAACAGTAATGAAGACAAAAATTTTAACTAACGATTAAGAAAATATATTATAAAAAATAATGTCAATTATACATTAAAATTCAAGATAATAATTGCTATATATTAATTTTAATGTTAAAATAAAACCGTATTAGAGGTGATTGCTTTTTATGATATCGATACCAAAAATTTGTGGTACTTGTAGTGGTTCACAAAAAGCCTTAAATTTAGCGTATGAATTATATGCTAGAGAAAAAAATAAAAAAAATCCAAAACAAATAGTAGTATATAAAGAAATTTTACATAATTCTCGTGTTATTGAAGATTTAAAAAGAAAACATATATTTTGTGTTGATAATATAGAAGATATTCCTAAAGATGCAATTGTAATTATTAGAGCACATGGTGAAGGAAAAGATACTTATGATTATTTTGAAAAAAATAACATAGAATATTATGATGCTACTTGTTCTAATGTTTTACGAATTCATGACATTATCAAGGAAAAATATTACCAAAATTATGATATTATAATAATTGGAAAACAAAATAAAGACGGAAGTTCCCATCCAGAAGTTGAAGGTTCAAATGGTTGGTGTCAAAATAATGCCAAGATAATTGGTACTCTAGAAGATGTTGACACTTTAAACTTAAAGGCTGATAATGTTTTAGTTATTTGCCAAACTACTTACAATGAAAAATTATCTATTGAAATTGCTGAAAAAATAAAAAATAAATTTCAAGATAAAAATATCGAATTTATTAATTCTATTTGTAATGCTCAAAAATTAATTCAAAAATCATCATTAGAAATTGCTAAAAATTGTGATTATATGATTGTAATTGGAGGAAAAAATAGTTCTAATACTAATGAATTATATCAACAATGTTCGACCATATGTGAAAGCATCAAAGTATCAAATTTAAACGAATTATTTGATTGGTTAAAAACAGTAAATATAACTGCTGAGAATAAAATTGGTCTAACTGGTGGCGCTTCAACACCAATGCATGAAATAGAAGAATATAAGGAATTTATTGAATTTTATATTTTTTATAATAATGAAAGAATAAAATTTGCTAAAGAAATAGATAAATATAACGCTAACTTTTTACAAGAAAATGATAATTTAATTATTAAAGATGCCATTAAAAAATTTATTAATTTAAATCAAGATGGTAAATATTTGCGTGCTATGTTAATTGGACTTGGCTATAAAATTATGAGTGATAAAACTGATAATTATTACTTACCATTAGCATTAGCCTATGAAACTTTTCAAACATCAATTTTAATCCATGATGACATTATTGACAGTGCTGATAAACGTCGTGGAAAAGACACCATACCTACTGTTTACAAAAAAGAATTTACTAGTAAAAATAAAGAAATAGGTAATATAATTGCCAATTCATTAGGAATTTGTGTTGGCGATTTAGGTTTCTATTTAGCCAATAAAATTATTTTAGAAAATTATCAAGGAAATGATAATATATGTAAAATAATGAATTATTATAATGACATAGTTATAAAAACAATCAAAGGTGAAATTATCGATGTCAAGATACCATACGATTTGCAATATGAAAATCAAAATAATTGTCCATTAGAAAACATTATGGAGATATATCGACTAAAGACTGCATGGTATACAATTGTTGGTCCATTTTCACTTGGCTGCTTACTTGCTAATCCTAATACTGATTTACAAAAATTTGAACATATATTGGAAAATATTGGTGTAGCATTTCAAATAAAAGATGATATAATAGGTATCTATGGTGATGCCAATTATATTGGTAAATCTACTAATTCTGATATCAGTGAATTTAAACAAACGATTTTATATTCATATATTTATAATCAAAAGCCAAAATATTTAATGGAATTGAATAAACATTATGGCAAAGTTGATTTAGAGCAAAATGATATTGATTGTGTAAAACAAATTTTTATGGAATCTGGTGCTTTAGATTATGCAAATAATATGATGAATGAATTATTTGATTATAGTATAAACGAAGTTAAAGAATTAAATTTACAAGAAAATTATCAAAATATTATTTTAGGATTTATTCATTATTTAAAGATAAGACAAAAATAATAAAAGGAAGTGTATTATGAGTAAAAAATCTAATAAATCTAAAAAATCTAACAAAAATAATTATAAGAAAAAAGTCAATAATCAAAATAATAAAAATAATCAAAATAAAAAGAATAATAATTCACAATTAAAAAATAATTCTACTAATCAAAAAAAACAAACGACAAAAAAGGAATTTGATTTAGATAAATTTATAATAGACTCTAATAGCGAACCACCTATTGAAACATATAAGAATTATAATAGTTCATCTTATTTAGATTTAGAAGATACTAAAAAATTAGATATTGAAAAAATATTTGATGAATCTCCAACATTGAATTCTAAAAATAAAATTAATAAATGGAAAATAATATCATTAATTTTATTTATAGTAATAATTTTACTTATGTTTGTTATTATTAATTTAAAAAATGCTTCTTTAAGACAAAAATGTGAACCTAAAGAAGAACAACCTAAACAAGAAGAAATCAATAAAGAGGAAACAGTTAAACCAAAACATGAACAATATTTATTTTTAGGAGACTCACTATTTGAACAATATAATACTAGTGAATTTTTTAGAGGTTATGATACGATAAATACAGGTATCAGTGGAATTACAGCTGAAGAAATGTACGATGTATTAGATGAAAGATTATATCAATATAATCCAACTACTATTTTTATATTATTAGGTACGAATGATTTATATAAAGGCTATGATGCTGATGAAACATTTGAACATATAACAACATTAGTTGATAAAATCCATGAGGATAGACCGGAATTAAAAATTAATATTTTATCATTGTTGCCAATTAATCAAACCGATGATCCTAAAGTTAAGCAAAGTTCTAATGTTAATAAAAGTAATGAAATAATCGATGAAATTAACAAAAATATAGAAGATTATTGTAAGAAAAATTCATTTACATATATTAATGTTCATGATACTTTACTAGATGATGAAGGTAATTTAAAATTAGCATACACTATTGAAGGTTTACATTTACTAGATTTAGGTTATCACCAAATGACAATGGAATTATTGAAATATATGCAAAAATAATTATGGAGGAAAGATGAAAAAAATATTAAAATTTTTATCAATATTTATTTTTACATTAATTTTTTCGGTAGGTTGTCAAAAAAGCGATATCGAACCTGAAAAAGTTGAAAAAATAGAGTCAACACCACTTTTTTATAAAATCAGCAAAAATAATTCTGATACTAATATTTATTTATTAGGATCAATTCATGCTGCTGATGATACAGCCTATCCACTAAATGATAAAATTATGAAATCATTTAATGATAGTGAATATTTAGCCGTTGAGGTAGATATTGTGTCATTAGAAAATGATTTGGAACAAAGTTTAAAACTTGCAAACAAATTAATGTATAATGATGGTACTACCATTAAAGATTATTTAAGTGAAGATTTATATAATGATATGGTGGAATTTTTAAAAGAAAAAAAATTATACAATCATCTTTATGATAATTATAAACCGGCTTTTTTCGAATCATTATTTGAAAATGCTATGATAAATGATGCTTCCTTAAATGCTCAAAAAGGAATTGATATTTATTTTTTAAACTTGGCTAAAGAAAATAATAAAAATATTTTGGAAATAGAAACAGCCGAAATGCAATATAATTTATTATTAAATAGTACACCAAAATTAGATGAAATAAATATAGCTAGTCTAGTTTATGATTATACTGCTAATGTTGAAGAACTTAAAAAGACATATGCTGCTTGGAAAAAAGGCGATGAAACTTTACTAGAAGAATTATTAAATGAAGAAGATACTGAGGGATTAACTGATGAAGAAATTAAATTATTAGAACAATATAATGAATCACTAATTACAGATAGAAATTATGAAATGGCATTTACTTTAGATAAATATTTTAAAGAAGATAAAAATGTTTTTTGTGTTGTAGGACTAGGTCATGTTATTGGTGATAAAGGTATTGTCAAATTAATGTTGAAGAAAGGATACAAAGTTGATTTAATTAAATAGAGACAGTTCTAATGTATTAAAATTAAATATTTTATCAATATTACAAGTAAACTTGATGCAAAAAAACTAGCAAATTGCTAGTTTTTTTGTTATTAAATAATCTCTTTTAATTTTTCATCCATAATAGAATATAGATAAGTATTAACTTTTTTATTAGTTTTTTCTTCGATAAATTTTCGATAACCTTTTAACTGTTCAACATA
>CANROQ010000071.1 GCA_947632295.1 uncultured Bacilli bacterium | reverse complement strand
ATGCATTTTATTGTTAGAGACATTTTCACTAATTATTCGTTGCTAAAAACAGAGACATTTTTACTAATTATTCACAATTCTTTCCAAAACTCACACCTTTTATATTGCAAAACAAAATTTAAGATGTTAAAATAATTGATATAGTGTTGAAAGAAGTGAAAATATGAAAAAGAAGAAGAACTTTAAATTAATATTTATTATTATAATTATTTTTATGATTTCTATTATATCTATTACGAATGGTGGTATGTGGGGAGATGAAATTGTTCGCGTTTTTGATCCAATCAGTGGTAACTTACTTAATACTATAAAAACAAGTTTAGGATATGCTCAACCTGGTTATATGCTATATATGTTTCTATGGGAAAGACTAACTTTTAGTTCTATGAATGAATTGATTATAAGATGCAGTAATTTATTATTTATTCCTATAACTATATTTTATGTTTATAAAATTGTTAAAGCTAAAAATTGGAATTTATGGTTCATGTTATTATTTTTTATACATCCAATGTTTGTTTATTATATGAATGAGGCAACCCCATATATAATAGTTTATACCCTATCATTAGCATTTATATATCATGTTTTCATTGTTGATGATTTTAATTCGGTTTCTAATATAATTAAAATAAATCTTATTTATTTAATTGGCGTATTTGTTCATTTCATATTTGGCTTTATAATAATTCCATACATTGTCAAATGCTTATTAGAAAATTATAGAAATAAAGAGATAATTCTTAAACATATCAAAATACTATTAATTTTTTCTATATTGTATGCTCCACTACTTATTTTATATATAATAAATTTAAAATCTACAACTACTGGTTTTGGACTAAAAAACATAGCATATGTATTATATGGATTTTTAGGAATGGCTGGTATTGGTTTATCACGTAACAATCTACGAGCATTAGATTTTAATAATATTTCTATTAATCATATTATATCATTATTTATAATGACAATTGCCTGTATTGGATTATTATATTTTGCATTAAAAAATATTAAAAATATTTTAAGAGATGAAAAAAAATATTTAATATGTTTAGCAATATATTTTATTGTAATATTCGGTGTTGCATTTGTTATTCATTTTGGGGTATGGGAACGACATTGCTTTACAATTTTTCCATTATTTATGATTATTTTTATCGATATTTTAAATAAAATATCAAAAAACAAAAATTGCTTACTATTTATTAGTATATATCTAATTATGTTAATATTTTCTTCTATTAACATTAGATTTAACTATTATTATCAATGTGATGACTATAAAGGAATATATGAATATGTAAAAGAAAATAATTTAAGTAATATTATGTCTAATTATAATACAAAAATATATAGTATTAACGATTTAACTAAAAAAAATATTTATTTAGATGATTCTTATTCAGATAACGATATAATAAATCAATTTAAAAAAAGTAAAAAAACTACATTAATTTTATTTGAAAAAAATTCTAGTAAATATTTATATAATTATTTTAAAAATGAAGATTATATTATAAATAACAATTACAACTCTTTTAAAATAATTACGCATAAATAAATTTATGAGAGGTGAATTAAGAATGAAACGGTTAAAAACATATATATCTTTATTAAGAGTTAAACATTATATAAAAAATTTCTTAATTTTTTTCCCTATATTGTTTAGTGGAAATTTACTAAATATTGATGCGGTTATTTTAACTATAATAGAATTTTTTTCTTTTAGTTTTGCGGCATCAGCAATTTATGTTTTAAATGATTTGTTTGATTATGAAAAAGATAAGAATCATCCTATAAAGCGAAATAGACCAATTGCTTCTGGAATAGTAAAGAAGTCTGAAGCAAAAATTATCTTTGGATTTTTAATTTTAATTGTTACCTTAATTCAAATTTTATTATATACAACTAAATTATTCAATTTTGATAATTTTATTTCTTCTACTATGATTATATATATTTATATAATTATTAATATAATATACAGTATATATATGAAACATCTTCCAATATTAGATATTATATTTTTAACTTTAGGCTTTGTTCTTCGAGTTTATTTTGGTGGTAGTTTTATCAATATTAAAATATCTAATTGGCTTTATTTAACTATTTTAAGTTTCTCTCTATATTTAGTTTTAGGAAAAAGAAAAGGAGAACTACAAAAAAATAATGATTTATCTAGAAAAGTTTTAAAATTTTATAACGAATCTTATTTAGACAAATTTATGCAAATATATTTATCATTAACTTTGGTTTTTTATTCACTATGGTGTATGAATTTTGAAAACAATTTATTATTATATAGTATATTTATTATAATATTTATCGTTATGAAATATAGTTTAGATGTAGACAGTAACTCAATATATCTTGGTGATCCTGTTGAAACTTTATTACATGATAAAACTTTAATAATCAGTATTTTACTATATGTTTTATATTTAGGTGTGATTTTATATGGAAAAAATATATTTATATGATTTTGATAAAACTATTTATGCAGGTGATAGTTCAATTGATTTTTTTAAATTTTGCTTACGTAAAAATTTTAAGATAATAAAATACTTACCTAAAATTACTTTTTGTTTACTTTTAAATCATTTAAAAATTATAAATACTAAAAGTTTTAAAGAACAATTTTTCAGTTTTTTAAAAGAATTTAATAATGTAGATGAAATAATTGAATTATTTTGGTTAAAAAACAAAAGTAAAATTTATAATTTTTTCAATGAAGAATTAAATCTTAGTAATAGATTACCGATTTATATAATTAGTGCTTCACCATATTTTTTATTATATGGATATACAAAGCAATTAAAAAATGTTTATTTAATCGCCACAAATATGAATAAAAATACAGGAAAAATTATTGGTGAAAATTGCAAGGGTCAAGAAAAAGTAAATAAATTACCTAAAGATATTTATATAGAAAAATTTTATTCGGATTCTTATAGCGATAGATTTCTAGCAAACATGGCAAAAACCGCTTATATTTGCTGGAATGGTAAAGTGTTTGTTTGGTCAAAAATAAAATTTAAAAAAAGAAAATTAATAAAATTATTTTGGTTAATTTTCATATTATTAATAATATTTAATTTTTTTAATTTATTTTAAATATTAAACTATTATTCATAATAATTTTACAATTAATTATATAATTTTTATTTACTTCAAAATGAAATGAGGAATAAAATATGGAAAATCGGAAAGAAAGAAAGTCAAATTTCGAATTATTAAGAATCATTGCAATGATATTCATAATAATATTTCATTGTGTTTTTAAAAGTGGTTATGCTGTAAAAGTTTTGAATATTAATAATTATTTAATTAAGTTATTTTGGTTATTAGGTGAATTGGGTGTTAATTTATTTATTCTAATAAGTGGATATTTCATGGTAAAAAATAATTTTTCATATAAAAAGATTATATATTTATTACTTGAAGTTATTTTCTATAATTCAATTTCCGCAATATTAGCATCTATATTAGGTGTAGAATCTATTTTTAGAATTTTTTATTCGCCATATTCGTTTTTAAGAATGTATATTATTCTATATTTTTTAAGTCCTTTTATAAATAAATTAATCAAAAATATAACCAAAATGGAATACCAAAAATTATTATTAATATGCATCATTACTTGGAGTTTTCTACCAACTATATTAGGTACAATGAAAAATTCTACAGAAAATTTAGATTTCTATTGTAGAATGATATGGTTCGTGGTAATGTATTTAATAGGTAGTTATATAAGAATATATGATATTAAAATTTTAAAACAAAAGAAAAATACAATAATATTATCAACTATAATGTTTATTTTATTAAGTTTATCTATTATTATTATTTACATATTCAAATCTTATATTCCTAAATTATCAAATTTTGAACTAGCATATTTATGGGGACCAAATAATATCGTAACATTGATATTAAGTATTTCATTATTTGAATTATTCGCAAACATAAATATAAAAAGTAATAAAGTGATTAATACTTTAGCATCAACAACTCTAGGAATTTATATGATTCATGATGGATTATTACGTAAATTCATATGGGTAAATATATTTCATACAAAAGAGATGCTATCTACTAATTATGCAATTGTTTATATTTTTATGGTTACAATTATAATTTTTATATTAGGTGTTATAATTGATTTGATTCGACAGTATCTTGAAAAAAAGTTAATAAATCCAATTATCAATAATATTAATTATGCTGCATATGGAAAAAAAATTAAGTCAAAAATTATTCAATTATCTAATAAATATATTTGAATAAAAATTTTAAATACAATCTCAAATATTACTAATTAAATTTAAGTTAATATAGTAAAATTATAATTAAAATATACACCACAAATATCTAAAAAAATTGGAAAGTAAATATTAGTTCTTTTTATAAGTTTATTATACAAAAAAGAACATTTTATAAATATTTCTATTAAACAAATCATAAACTAATAAATAGTTCTATAATATTTAGTGCAAATATATTATTTTCAACTCCTCATATTAATTGTTAATACAAATCAAGTTATACTGTAAAAATACAAAAAAATAAATAATTAATTTGATAAATAAATTTTCACTCGATATATTAATTAGGTAAATATTTGCTGTTAAAAAAATCGTGTGTAAATTAAAAATCTTTCCGTGATATAAAAGAAAATGTTCTTTTTCAATTAGTGTTAGTAATGTCTCAAACTAATGATAGAACGAATAGTTAAAGAGAGTCAAAAAGGTTTTCTTTTAATTATTCCTTAATAAGATTAAGTACACTTTTAATAAGCATAACTCTAGTTTTTAAATGGCTAAAGTATCTATAACCACAAGCAGTATGTTTAATTTGTTTAATTAAATTATTAATGACTTATGTAAAACCATTTAAATATGAATATTCAAATGGTTTTATTGGATATATAATTTTACCATTTTTTGCTTTAACTTCCTTTAAAATTTGTTCAGCTGCTAGAATCGCTTTTGTTTTCAAACTATCAACATCTACAAATAAAAGTATATTTCCAAAAATTGAATTATTCAACTTTTTTATATTATATAGTTAATTTTAAAAATAATTATAATTAATTTTAATTAAACAAA
>CANROQ010000070.1 GCA_947632295.1 uncultured Bacilli bacterium | reverse complement strand
ATAATAACAAAAATAGAAAAAAAATACAATAATTAGTTGTAAGTATTCACATAATTTTCAAAATTCCATACAATAATGTGAAAAGACAGAAAAGGAGGAATGAACTATGTGTAATTCAGGAGTTTCTGGAGCTGCTATTGTATTAGTATTATTCATACTTTTAATTATCATACTTGGGGCATATATTTAAGCCTTAATATAGACAACAGGAGGTGATGCAAGTGGCTTGTCAAAATTCTAATAACTGTAATACAGGATGTGGTAATCAAAATACACCAACTAATCAAGTTTCAAGTTACTGGATTATAATCATCTTATATATATTGCTAGCTATTATAATTGGTTCTGTGCTTAGTTGGTATTAAAAAGGGGTAGTCCTCTTTTTTTTCTTACAATAAATTATATGTAAGTAAAGTAAAATTTATAATTTTTTGTGTCAAATTTAAAAATATCTATTTACAAAGAAAGTAGATAAGAGTACAATAGTGGTATGCGGTGGATGAAAGTGGTTAAAAGTGGGTGATTTTTATGTTGATGGGTGAATATCGTCATACCATTGATGATAAAGGTAGACTTACAATTCCTTCAAAAATTCGTTATGAATTAGGCGAAGGTTTTGTTATTACAAGAGGTTTAGATAAATGTTTATCTATTTATCCTAAAGAAGAATGGGATAATATCATCCAAAAATATAAAGAATTACCACAGACCAAAGATGTTCGTAATTTTATGCGAATCTTTTTATCAGGAGCAACCACTTTAGAGTTTGATAAACAGGGAAGAATAAATATTCCTATGCCACTAATTGAATTCGCTGATTTAAAAAAAGAATGTATTATTATTGGGGTTAACGATCGCTTAGAAGTTTGGAGTCAAGATAATTGGCAAAGTTTTATTAACGATAATGAAGAAAAATTTTCCGATATTGCCGATAATCTGTTTAATTCAAATTTAAATATTTAAGAGGTGTTTTATGCATAAGAGTGTTTTACTAGATAGTTGTTTAGAATATTTAAATTTATCATCTTCGAGTATAATCGTTGATTGTACTTTAGGATATGGTGGACACAGTAGTAAAATACTTGAAAAAATTAATAACGGTTTTTTATATGCTTTTGATCAAGATATTGAGGCTATAGATTATAGTCAAAAACGTTTAGAGAAAATTGCTACTAATTTTGAAATTATTCAAAGTAATTTTGTTAATTTAAAAAGTGAATTAAACAAAAGAAAAATTGAAAAAGTCGATGGAATTTTGTTTGATTTAGGTGTTTCTTCGCCACAATTAGATGAAGATTATCGAGGATTTAGTTTTCATAAAGATGCACCTTTAGATATGCGTATGAATCAAAGTCAAAAATTATCAGCTATGGATGTAGTTAATGATTATGATGAAGAAGATTTAATTAGAATTTTTCGAGATTATGGAGAAGAAAAATATGCAGTTAGCATTGCTAAAAAAATAATTGAATACCGTAAAACAAAAAAAATTATGACGACTTTAGAATTAGTTGAAATAATTAAAAGTGGTGTACCAACCAGTTATAGTCGTGAAAAACATCCAGCTCGTAAAGTTTTTCAAGCAATTAGAATTGAAGTAAATAACGAGTTAGATGTATTTGAAAGTGCTTTAAAACAGGCATTAGAGTTAATAGGAGTTGGTGGCCGTATTTGCGTCATTACTTTTCATTCCCTAGAAGATAGGATTTGTAAAAATATTTTTAGAAATTGTAGTACAATCGATAAAAATATGAGTAAATTACCGATAATTCCTTTAGAATATCAGCCAAAATTTAAAGTAGTCGCAACTATTACGCCTAAAAGAGATGAATTAGAAGAAAATAGTCGTAGTCGCAGCGCTAAATTACGTGTTATAGAAAGAATAAAAGAGGGATAAAATGAAAAAGAAAACAGTTAAAAAAACAAGAGCTACAAAGGAAGCAAAAATGTTATATGTTACAACATTTTTATGCCTTATTTCCACTATGGTTTTAAAAATATTTTGTGGCGCTAGTATTGGTCATTTAAGTATGAATGTTGAAAAATTAAAATATGATATCAGTGAACAAGAGAAA
The DNA here is from genome assembly GCA_947632295.1 of uncultured Bacilli bacterium. Classification (GTDB taxonomy): domain Bacteria; phylum Bacillota_I; class Bacilli_A; order RF39; family UBA660; genus CAJLIR01. The sequence goes on along the minus strand of CANROQ010000070.1, from coordinate 3,038 downwards.
AAAGTTGAAAGTTTAAATATGCAAGTAAACGAATTGACTTCTTTTACGGAAGTTCAGGATGTAGTTAAGAATATGGGGTTGTCATATAATAATCAAAATGTTATCATGATTAATGAGTAAATAGAGGTGTTTGGAATGAAAACAAATAAAATGAAGGATAAAAATTGGCGTTTTCCTAAAAAAATTTTTATTTGTTTTCTTTTTTGTCTTTTGATATTATTCGCACAACTTTGTTATTTAGCCTTATCACCAAATATTTATGGTATTAATATGAAAAAATTTTCGGCAAATCGTAATACAGTTACGAATATTTTGCCTTCTAACCGTGGAACAATTTATGATTCCCTAGGTAATACTTTAGCCTCTAATGTTACATCTTATACAGTTATTGCTTATGTTGATCCTGCGATAACTGGTGAGTCTAAAGTTCAAAAACATGTAACTGATGTTAATAGAACAGCAGAAGAATTATCGCCACTTTTAAATATGGAAGTAGATACGATTAGAAAATTATTAAATGATGCGATAAATAAAAATGCTTGGCAAGTAGAATTGGGTCCAGGTGGTAGAAATATAACCGAATTAAAAAAAGAAGAAATTGAAGCCTTAGGATTACCAGGTATCGATTTTATCGAATCAACTAAAAGATATTATCCTAATGGTGATTTTGCTTCTTATATTATTGGTTATGTTAGAAGATATGAAAATATTGTATCAGAAGATGGTGTCGATAAATTACAGTATAATTTAGTTGGTGAGATGGGTGTTGAAGCTCGTTATAATGATGAACTTAGTGGTAAGGATGGTTCGCTAACATATCAAAGAGATTTATCTGGTTATCGAATTCCTGATACGCCAGAAATTTTAAATCCAGCTATAGATGGTAATGATATTTACTTGACCATCGATTCTAATATTCAAAGATTTGTCGAGGCTGCTGTCAAAGATGTTATCAATAATTATAATCCAGAATGGATGACTTTAACTGTTATGGACGCTAAAACTGGTGAAATTTTAGGCACGTCGACAGCACCATCATTCGATCCTAATATTCGCGATATTACGAATTATGAAAATCCACTTATTTCGACAACTTATGAGCCTGGTTCGACTATGAAAATTTATACTTATATGTGTGCGATGGAAACAGGTTTATATGATGGAGATAAATTATATCAATCAGGTAGTTTGCAAATTGGTGATGATAAAGTTAGTGACTGGAATGTTTATGGTTGGGGACAACTTAGTTACGATAAAGGATTTGAATATTCTAGTAACGTGGCGGTTTCGACTTTAGTTCAGACTATATTAGATAAACAAAAATTACGTTCATGTTTAGAAAGTTATGGTTTTGGTGAAAAAACGGGTATCGAACTTTCTAATGAAGCATCAGGAAATGTTTCCTCATTTAATTATCCAATTGAAGTGGCTAATGCAGCCTTTGGTCAAGGTATTACTATTACAGCCATACAACAATTACAAGGTTTGACACTTATTTCTAATAATGGAAAAATGTTAAAACCACATATTGTCAAAAAAATCGTCGATAGTTCGAATGGTCAAGTTTTATATGAAACAAAAATTGAAGAAAGTAAACAAATTGTAAGTGAAGAGACCGTTGAAAAAATGAAGCAACTTATGTATAATGTTGTTAATAGTGATGATTATATAGCAACAGGTCGTAATTATAAAATAGAAGGTTTAGATGTCATTGGAAAAACTGGTACAGCTGAAATTTACGATGTTAATCAAGGTCGTTATTTAGATGGTGAAAATGATTATGTATTTTCATTTGCTGGTATGTATCCTTATGATGATCCTGAAATCATTATTTATTCCGTTATGAAAAAACCTACCAATAGTGCGAGTAGAGGATTAATCGACGCAACTAAATCAGTTATGGAAAGTGTTGCAAAATTCAAAAATATTTTTAATGATACAAGTAATATTCAAGTAGTAGATACTTATAAAATTCAAAATTATAATAGTAAAAAGTTAGAAAATGTCAAAAATGAGTTACAACAACATGATCTTAATATTATTGTTATTGGTAATGGTGATACAGTAGTAGAACAATATCCAAGTGCGAATACGCGATTAATAACTGGCGATAAAGTTTTCTTAGTAACTAATGATAGTACAGTTACTCTACCAGATATGTATGGTTGGTCAGTAGCCGATGTCGAAAAATTTTTTGAACTTTCAAAATATAATTATGAAATACATGGTTATGGTTATGTTTATGCCCAGGATGTTGAAAGTGATACTATTCTAACTGATGATATGGTAGTTATTTTAGATTTAAAAGATAAATACTTTGATAATCCTGAAAATACTGAGTAAATCAGTATTTTTTAAATAAAGTAGTGAAGGAGGTAAATATGCGCTTGTTGTTTATTTCGGATATTCATGGAATAAGTAAAAATTTAGATTATATAAAAAAACGTTTCCATGATTTAAAATGTGATAAATTGATTGTTTTAGGTGATTTATTAAGTGGTCCTAATTATTTAGAAAGTTATAATCCTAAAATTGTTATTAATTTTTTAAACGAATTTAGAAATAAAATAATTTGTCTTAAAGGCAACTGTGATTATAAGATCGATGCCTCCCAATTTGATTTTGAAATTAATACTGGTTTAGTAAATATTCAAATTGATAATTATATTTTTTATCTAAATCATGGACATTTATATAATTATGATAATTTAAAAGATATTAAAAGTGGAATTTTAATTTATGGTCATGAACATAAACCATATATTCGTAAAGGCGAAAATGTTTTGTGCCTTAATCCTGGTTCAATATCATTACCAAGAGGTCTTTTTTTAGAAAGTTATCTATATTATGATAATGGTAAATTTACAATTTATGATATTAATAATCAAATAATTGATGAGTATAATTTAAAAGCAAAAAATTAATGATTTATATTTCTAAAATTATTAATTTATGATATAGCCCGAGTTTGCCACCTAAAAATATAAAAATCGATAGTTTTTTATTTAAACTAGCGATTTTTTCTTTATATAATTACG
>CANROQ010000069.1 GCA_947632295.1 uncultured Bacilli bacterium | reverse complement strand
ATTGGAAGTAAATGGAGAAACTCCTGAAAATGCTTATAGAAGAAAAAGTTTTGATGATTTAATTCCAATCTACCCAACAGAAAGATTAAAATTAGAAACAACCACCACTGAATATGCAATGAGAATTATAGATTTAATATCTCCTGTAGGAAAAGGGCAAAGAGGAATGATTGTTGCTCCTCCAAAAGTAGGAAAAACCACTCTTCTTAAAAAAATTGCCAACAGCATAACGACAAATAATCCTGAAGTTGAACTAATTGTTTTATTAATAGATGAAAGACCAGAAGAAGTGACAGATATGAAAAGGTCCATAACAGGTGATGTTATTTATTCCACATTCGATGAAGTACCGGAACACCATGTAAAAGTTGCTGAAATGGTATTAGAAAGAGCAAAAAGGTTAACAGAGCAAAACAAAGACGTTGTTATATTGCTAGACAGTATTACTAGACTTGCAAGGGCATATAACCTTGTTATGCCAAGTTCTGGAAGAACTTTATCTGGTGGTTTAGATCCAAGTTCACTACATAAACCAAAAAGATTTTTTGGTGCAGCAAGAAACATAGAAAATGGAGGAAGCTTAACCATTTTAGCTACTGCCTTAATTGAAACAGGTAGCAAGATGGATGATGTAATCTTTGAAGAATTTAAGGGAACAGGTAACATGGAAGTACATCTTGATCGAAAACTTTCAGAAAAAAGAATTTTCCCAGCAATTGATATTAATAAATCAGGAACGCGTAAAGAAGAGTTATTACTAACCGAAAAGGAATTAGAAACAGTATTTGCATTAAGAAGAGCATTATCTAACCTCAACACTGCAGAAATAACAGAACAAGTAATTAATTTAATGCTAGCGACAAAAAATAATGAAGAATTTTTAGATAAAATTAAAAATATTTTGAAATAAATATGAAATTTGAAAGAAATATGAAAAAAGATAGCGATTTTGCTATCTTTTTTTAGACGACGGATTTGTTAATTTAATCATTCATTTATAAAATAACGATATATCATACTACTTAAAATTTTTAAATATGCTAGTAAAGGGAAGGAGCAAAAGCAAATCAATTTTAGTTATGCAACATTGCACAAAATCAAAGTTTTGTGCAAATAGAGATAGGAATAAAACTATATATTTTTAAATTACAGCTATTCCTTGCTATTAGCCACTTTTAGCTAATTTTACCTATATATTTAAACAACAAGTTATACAAGTTTTTCTTAATCTTATATATAATTTTATTTTTTATATCTTAAATTTTAATTTTTTATATTTATATTTGAAAAAAAATTTATTGAAATCTGCAAATGCCTATATTTCAGTATTTTACGCAATTTTTAAGACATAAAACTATATGTCTTTTTTATAAAAACGGCTTAAAATCGATTCTCGTGCGTCGCTTTTCTAGCCATTTTTCAGTATTTTTCAGAAATCATTGATTTTACAATATTTCAGTAATTTTATATTATATTAATGATAATGTTTAGATATTCAAAATAAATTTTAGACGATTAACTTTATTAGTTAAATATAAAAATGTCTTAAAATCGATTTTGAAGCTTTATAAAATGAAATTATTTTATAATGTTATAAATAGAAATTCATTTTTAAAATTTTATAAAATATTTATACAAACTAAAAAATTTTTTCGAAATATTTTTGTAAGAGATTAAGGTTTAAGTTTGAAATTTTATTAATTTTTAAATTTTTATTTTAAACTTAAGATATCCCATTTTCAAAACAGCCTCTCTCCTACCCTAACGATTTTTTACTATTTTTAATTTTATATTGACTCATAATTTAATTTGTTTTTGTATTTTATAATCATAAATTTTTTGATATTTATCTATTTTTGTACTTATAAGATAATTTTAAGATTTTATTGTATAATATTTGATACCACTTCAATTTAGAATAATCAAGGGGTAGTTGATTATTTTCATCGTAATTTTCTGAAGAAAACTTTTTATTTTTCTTTTTAAATATGTTATCTGGGTTATATTTTTCCCTAGCTTCTTTTTCTAGTCTTTTTAATTCTTCTATATCTTCTAATTCTAATTTTTTTCTTTCTTCTGATGAGATAAGATAATTACGATAAATTAAGGATAAAATTGATTTTGTCTCTTTTTTTAATTTTTGATTTTCTATCGGAATATTTGGCTTTAAGTCTAAATTATAATTTAATGACTTTTTATTAGATATTAGATTTTGAAAACCTAATGGAATTTTATCTAACAATTCTTTTGGCATAATTTTTAATATTGCATCTATTTCAGTAAATGCTTCCATATATTGTATATCCATTTTAATTTTATTCCCTTTCTTCTGTTTCATTAGTAATTTGATTTGGGTTAACTTTCTCCATTTCACTTTTTGCTAATTTTATTGCATCAATAGATTGTTTTCTTTCTTCTGCAGTAACGATTTTATCTATTTTTACTAAACCTTCAGTACTTACTATACCTTCGATGTTATGTGTTTCATCATTTTTTCTTTCTTCATCTAAATCTATTGATTTTGACTTTTCATTGCTTTTTAATTGAATTTGATTGTCTATCTCCGCTGATTTTTCTTTTACAACTTCCAAAAATTCTTCAAATGTGTATATTAAGTCTGCATTAAATCCATATTGACTCATCCAACTTCTAACTTGTTCAATATTTTCTGGTGTTGTAAAAATTCCAAATAATTGTTCTGGATTTTCTCTAAAATTTACAGAAGGCATCAAACTAGCCTCACGCATAGAATGATCTTCATTGCCATTAGGTAAAATTGCAAATATGCAACCACATGGTAAATGTCTCATATATTCCAACATATCAGAAAAAAAATGAATTGTTCTATCTACGCTTTCTCTATCTGATACTGATATTTCTCCTGTAGCATCAGTACTTTTTATATAACCATCGTATCTGTCAGCAGTAGATGATATACATCCACTTTTTAATATTTGTTCTGTAAAATAAATAGGAGTACCATGAAATCTTAAATCAAAATTAGGAGACAATACTTTTTTTAACTCATCTGCATAATTATTAGCAGTTTTATCTCTATATTCTATATCTTCCTGAGAATTAGGTCTAATGTATTGTAATGATAATATGGCTTCATCTAAAGTATATTTCCATCTAAACATTTCATCTCTAGCATAAGCATATTCTTTAGAATCTTTAGGAAATCTTTGTTGTATATCTTCAAACTTCTGAGTTGCATCACTTAAATATCTACTATATCGATTAATGTCTGCATTTTTTAATTCTAATGCTTGCTTATATGATTTATATTCTTCTATATTTCCTTTAGATTTATATTTGTACCATAATTTAAATTTATCAGTTATATTCATTTGTTCTTCATTCCTTATATATAAATATATTTTTTATTAATTTCAATTATATCATACCGTTATATTTATTACAATGTTAAAAGTTAGAATCTAACTATTTTTTCAAAGATTAAATTAACCTATATATTGGTTTGTATTATCAAAGTTTTGTGCAAATAGAGATAGGACTTTTTTGAGGTAAGGTCCTATCTCGCTATTTTTAAGGTTTTTACAAGTTTTCTTACTTAGCAAAACTATATGTCTTTTTTATAAAAACCTCTTAAAATCAATTCTCACGCGTCGCTTTTCTAGCCATTTTTCAGTATTTTTCAGAAATCATTGATTTTACAATATTTCAGTAATTTTATATTATATTAATGATAATGTTTAGATATTCAAAATAAATTTTAGACGATTAACTTTATTAGTTAAATATAAAAATGTCTTAAAATCGATTTTGAAGCTTTATAAAATGAAATTATTTTATAATGTTATAAATAGAAATTCATTTTTAAAATTTTATAAAATATTTATACAAACTAAAAAATTTTTTCGAAATATTTTTGTAAGAGATTAAGGTTTAAGTTTGAAATTTTATTAATTTTTATTTTAAACTTAAGATATCCCATTTTCAAAACTGCCTCTCTCTCCTATTCTAACGATTTATCAAAAATGCTTTTTCTATTATATTTTTTGGCATTTAATTGCTCTTTTAATACTGCACATTGTTCTAAATCAATATCATATGTATTAGCCAGACAACCTTGTAGTTTATTTATTTAAGATATATATAACTTTATCGATAATTTCTTTAGGCAATTCAGGGAAAATTTTTCCTGTTTCCCATTTAATTTTAGGTGTAAGAAAACTGTTTTCAGGAAGCATGATGTTGAATAAACATGGTTCATTATCCGTTATCCAAGCTTTATATTTATCCAACTCTTCATATGAATCCAATTTTTCAGCTTTAATTCCATATGCTCGTGCTATTTCTTCAAATTTTGGAACAGAATAGCCACCTTCAAAAGTAGTATTAGCAAATCTATCATTATGATTAAAGTGCTGTGTTTCACTTATTTTTCCTAGTACTTTATTATTTAAAACAAATATTTTTATTGGAAGGTTTTCTCTTTTTATGGTTTCTAATTCTTGAATATTCATTTGAAAACCGCCATCTCCGCAAATACAATATGATGTTTTTCCACCCAATGCTATTGTAGATCCTATTGCATAAGGCAATCCACAACCCATTGTTCCATATCCACCACTTATATGAATTCTTCCCTTGTAACCTTTTAGTAATAAAGATTGAGCACACCAACATTGATTCATTCCAACATCAACTGATACAACAGGGTCGCATGGAAGAAGAGAAGCAATTTTTTCAATGGCAAAATTGCCTGGCTGTTTATCATAAGCATCCAGTATTTTTTTTGCTTCAATACATTGGTTTTTCCATTTTGTATAATCACCAATTTTTTCATTTAATAATAAATTTAGAAAAACATTTGCATTCATTTGATATTTTGCTTCATTATTTTTTATATTTCTGCTTAATTCATATTCATCAATATCACATCGAATCAAATCTGCTTTTGGAGCAAAATTTTGTGCAAAATGTCCTACTTGTCTAATACCTAAACGAGCTCCAACACTAATAACTAAATCACATTCATTAAGTATCATATTAGCAATTCTATTGCCGTGTGTTCCAATAAATCCTATATGTAAATTATCCTGTGCAAGATCTACTCCATTCATTGTTGTTAAAATTGGTATATTCGTTTCAAGTGCTAATTTATGCAGTATG
>CANROQ010000068.1 GCA_947632295.1 uncultured Bacilli bacterium | reverse complement strand
ATAATGGGTGTTGTTATCAATATAAAAAAGGTTTATGTAATTATTTGAGTCAAAATGGTTGTACTATTAAATGTCTACCTTGTCAATTATATATGTGTAAATATTTAGAAGATAAATTTAAAAAACTTAAAATTGAAAAAATATTTCCTATTAAAAAAGTTTTTAATTTAAGACAACAAGGTATTTTAAAAAATAGTTATTTTAAAGATAAAGACAATGTCATAAAAAAATTATTAGAATTACGCTGATAAAAATTTAACTCTACGTTTCGTTTGGCTAATATTTAGTAAAATTAGATTATAATTAGTAAAGAAAGAGGCGTAATTTTATGAATCAAGAACGTATTGGAAAATTTATTCAAACACTTCGCAGGGAAAAAAATTTAACACAAGAAGAATTAGCAAAAAAATTAGGTATTACTGATCGAGCTATTAGTAAATGGGAAAATGGTAGAGGTCTACCTGATTATTCATTAATAAAACCTTTATGTGATGCATTAGATATTTCGATAAATGAATTATTAAATGGTGAACGTATAAAGAAAGAAGACTATCAAGAAAAATTTGAAGAGAATATTTTTAATACTATGGTATATTCTAATAAAAAAATAAATCATACTAAATTTATATTTAAAATTATTATTGGTTTAATTATTTTTTTAGTTCTAAGTTTAATTACCATGTATATAATTGATATTAATAGGATGAAAAACCAGAAACCTGTATTATTTAGTACGTGGGGATATGACTATGTACCACCAGTAAATTTAGATAGCGAAAATATCGAACTAGCTATTAAAAATTATTTTATTCAGGAAGAGGACGCAAATAAACAACATGAAGATGAAAAATCATTTGTGGCTATTAATACTTATCTAATTGTTGAAGAGGAAAAATATATGATTGTTTATGCATTGATATTAATCCAAAAGTATTATTGTGAAAATTCTAAAGTTATGTTAGGTTCTTCTTCTTTGATACCATATAAAATAACATTAGTAAAAGAAGGTAATAATTATGTAGTTGCCGACTATCAAATACCAAGAGATGGTAGTTATAATGCTAAAGATATGAGGTATTTATTTCCTAATAGTGTAAGAGAAGATATGAATAAAGCTTATAGTGATGGAACGATCGAAAAATTAGAATTGAAAATTAAAGAACAAGTAAATTTATATTTTCATAAATAAATTAGCACTCACACTTGACAACTGCTAAAAATAGTGATATATTATAGATGTAGTAAGAAAAGTAGTTACTACGGTACGAAATTATATGAATGTGCTACCTAAAATGTTGGCAACACATTAAATGAAAGGAAGTAGATATATATGATGTTAGTACCAAGAAGAAGAGATTTTGATTTGTTTGATGATATTTTTAATGATCCATTTTTTAGTACAAATGATAGTAAAATTATGCAAACAGATATTAAAGAACACGATGATAGTTTTGAATTATTAATCGATTTACCTGGATTTAATAGAGAAGATATTAAAATGAATATCGAAGATGGATATTTGGTAGTTAATGCAAAAACATTGAGTGATGATGAAGAAAAAGATAAAAAAGGTAAATTTGTTCGTCGTGAAAGATATTATGGTGAATGTTCAAGAAGTTTTTATATAGGTAATGATATTACTGAAGATGATATTAAGGCTAATTTTAAAAATGGTACTTTAAAAATAGAAGTTCCTAAAAAAGAAGAAAGAAAACAAATCAACGAAAAAAAATATATTGAAATTGGAGACTAGTTGCTTGTCAACTAGTTTTGTTTTATAATTAAAACATAAGGTGATTATATGCAAGATAGAATTGATAAAATATTAGATAGTTTAGTTAAATCAAATTTTAGAAGTAAATTTCATTTACAAGAAAAAGATAAAGATTATATTAATAATAAAACACTTTCTACTATTCGTGAACATGCTTATACTTTTATAACTAAAAGATTAGCCCCTAGTGTTATTCTAAATGATGGTAAACAAACTCCAATGAAGGGGCATCCCGTTTTTATTGCGCAACATGCGACTGCTACATGTTGTCGTGGTTGTTTAGAAAAGTGGCATAAAATACCGGCCGGTGTAGAACTATCAAAGGAACAAATTGATTATATTGTCGATGTCATTATTGCCTGGATTACAAGACAGTTAAATAGTTAAATAATTTAAACATTACAATAATATAAAATTAATTAAACTTTAATTGCATATTTTTGCAATTTTTTTGATTTTAAGAAGGGTTTTAGTATAGTTATCTTGTATATTATAATTGGAGGTGAGTTATTACTAGTTAAAATTAGTAAAAAATACTTGAAATAAGTAAAATCTTGATATATAATTTAACTAGTAGTTAATATAATGAATTTTTACACATTAACCAACGATCATCTATTTAAAAAAATATTCACTGAAGAAAAATATTTAAAAATATTATTATTCGATTTATTTGGCATAAAAGTAAATCATGTTAGTTATTTAAATCCTGAATTAATCAAATCAAATGAATATCAAAAAGCCGGAATTGTCGATTTATTACTCGAGGTAGATGATGAAATCATTATATTGGAATTACAAAATATCGATGAGCATAATTTTAGAGAAAGACTATTTTATTATCAATCACATATTGTGGCCAGTCACTGTTTAGGAAAGAGTAAAGATTATTGTGATTTAAAAAAAATAAAAATCTATGCGCTAATAAATTATGAATTATCAAAACAAGTGGAACAAACAATTCACTTAAAAGTAGAAGAAACGAATGATTTATTTTTAAATAAGGTAGAATATAAAATTTTTAATTTGAAAAAAGTAAGTAAAGATGATCCAAATAGTAAATATTATGAAATCATAAATTTATTTAAAAATGACAATTTAGAAAAATTAAAGAACATCATAAAAAATAAAGAATATCAAGAAATATTAGAAAAGATGGAAATATATAATCAAAATAGAGAGGAGTATCAAAAAATGGAAGATATTTATAAAATGATGATGGAAGAAAAATTGAGTTTTAGTGGAGTTTATAGAGATGCTTTAGAAGAAGGCATTAGTAAAGGTAAGACTTTAGGAATAAGACAAGGAATAAAACGTGGTGAAAAAAATAAAACTATTGCTATTGCAAAAAATATGTTAAAAGAAAATGTCGATGTTTCTTTAATTTCTAAATGTACAAATTTATCGATGAATGAAATAAATGCTTTAAAATAAATAATTTATTGGCAATAAAAGTGATAATGGACAATATATTTGTAAAAAAATATAGAAATAAATGTTTTTCAGTAATAAGTAAAATATTTTTTATTAGAAAAAAACTATTCATTTGAATAGTTATACTTTAAAATCTTCATTATCATCATCAGTCATATCTTTACCATCAAAGTAATTTTTATGATTATAACGGCAAATTAAGGCTACAATATTTGTTGGAAATTTATGAACTAATTTATTATAATTTGTAATTATATCATTATAATATTTTCTAAAAGCAACAATTTCTGCTTCTGATTCATCTAGTTCAATATCAATTCTAACAAAATCGTCATTTTGTTTTAAATCAGGATATAATTCTTTATATTTGTTGAATTCGTTTATTAAATCATATAATTTACGGTCGAAATCAAAATTCGATAATTTTTGAGATCTTAAATTTTCGATATTCTCCATTATATTTTCTTCTATTTTGGCAGTTGTTTTTATAATATTAATAGATTTATTTAATAAGTCAAATCTTTTTCTTAAAGTCGAGTCGATATTTGCTTCTGCTTCATTCATTCTAATAATATATGTTTGAAATTTATTATATAGAACTGCAAAACAAATACCTATTAACGATAAGATTATTATAATTATCATAATATATTTGAATACCATATTAACCACCTATGATAATTATAACAAAATTCGATTTTTTTTTCAATTGTTTGGAATAAATTCTTGACTATAATTTATTTTTTCATCAAAAGTTATGAAATCAACATATATCATAAGAAGTAAATACCAAGTTCCTGTAGTTGGATCACTCAAAATAATGTGATCACGACCAGATTGCTCAATTATACCTACAAATTCGCGATCACGATATTCATTGGAATCTGGAAAAGTCATATGAACACGGACTTTTTTTCCTTTATTTAATCTTAAAATATTTTCAATATAAGATTGTTCCATAGGTAACATATCGAGTGTATTTTGGGCTGTTGTTTGATTGGGAGTAGGTGTAGGGGTAGTGCCAACATATAGGGGTGTTCCTGGAAAATTTTGACTACTATAGTAGTTATTATTCATAAAATCATCCTTTCATGAAAATATATTCAAAAAATACTAATTATATTAATATTTATATTATGTTTTAGTAAAAAAATAGAAATTTTAAATTTCTACTTTTTGTATATTATCGATAATATGGTCCATAATATGGATATGGATAATAATTATTGTAATATGGTCTTGGATAGAAAGCAGGCGCTAAAAGTCCACCAGTGATTCCTCCTAATACGAATGGTCCTAAAAATCCGCCGCCGATAAATCTATCTTGAGTAGGTCTAGGGCGATAACTACCAGGACGATTCATATAATTAAAACCGTTATTCATAATATTTCCCCTTTCGTAATATACTATGAAAAATAATAGAAAAGAGTGAGAATAATGCAGGAAAAAATCGAAATTTTAAGTGATACAATTACTAATTATTCGCTTAATATTCAACCCAATGATCGCGTGTTAATTACTTATCAATCGAGTGAATGTCATCCTTTAGTGAAACAATTAATTAAAAAGATTACTGAAAAAAAAGGAATTTGTTTTACAAATTATGTCGATGCTGAAATTGAGGCTTTATTAAATCGTTTAACAACTGATGAAAGAATTGAATGTCATCGTAAATTAAAAGAATATGAAGTTAATAATTACGATTGTTTTATTAATATTCGTTATTCGACTAATGATTATATAACTCGTAATGTTGATTCTAACACTAGAGGTAAAATTTTACACGCAACAAGTGATTTAGATGCGATTCGAATTAATGAAAGACGTTGGGTTTTATTGAATTATCCTTCCGTTTTAGATGCTTATAAAGCCAAAATGACTAATGAAGAATTTAAAAAATATGCTTTTGATGTTATGACTGTTGATTATAAAGATTTATACGAACGACTTTTACCTTTAAAGGAACTAATGGAAAAGACAAAT
>CANROQ010000067.1 GCA_947632295.1 uncultured Bacilli bacterium | reverse complement strand
TTGTACCATGCCTTTTTTCCTATTACAAGCGAAACTGTATCAATTCTAATATGCGAATCTAGAATATCATTTATATCCTCACTATTTATAAAATAATATTCATTTTTAATTTTACCATTAGAATTCATAAAATTATTTAGATTTATTTGAATTGTATTAGAAATATGTAAATAATCGTTATTACCTCTTTTTAATTGTTTACCATGAATTTTTGAAGCAAACACTACATTTCGAGCCATGATGCCTGATGATTTATTTTCATTGGATAATTCAATATTGATATATTTATTTTTATATTTTAAAACTAAGTCAACTTCATTAGTTGCTTCTTTTTTATTATTAACATCTAATTTTCTTTTTAATAATGTTATATTTCCTTTAATATCACTTAAAGGTATTTCAAAATAATGAGCTAAAAAATGTTCTATAATATCAATATTTTCTTCTTTATTAAATATATTAGTAAACATGAAATCCATATTTAAAGGAATTATTTCGCCTTGTTTCAATTTCTTTTTAATTGTTGTATTAAACATATAAACTCTCCTTTCGAAACAAGAATAACACAAGGCCCTATACATGTAAAATGACAAATATTACATAATTGAAATATTTTTTATTCAATTTTTCTAAAATTGCTAGACAAAAATTAAAAAATTGCTTAAATAAAATACCAAATAATTAAATTTGGTATTATTCTTAAATTTCTAACATAAATAATTCTAAAGCAGTATTTTTATCGATTGTACCTAATTTTATACCTTCATCTATTTCGGCTAATCTTTGCATATAACTAAGTAATTTTTTACTTGGAAAGGAATAAGATATTTCCATAGCCTTTTGAATACGATAAGGATGAATTCCTAAAATATTGGTTATATCTTTATTAGAATAACCTTTTTTAGATAATTCTTTTACCTGATAAATAATTCTAAATTGATTAGCTAGTCTGATAATAATTTGTAATGGTTCTTCACCTTGTTTAATCAGTTCATCATAGATTTTTAAAGCAGTTTTCATATTTTTTGAAACAATAGAATTAGTTAATTCGTTCATATCGACATCAAGTGATTCACTACAAACACTAAAAACATCATCTTTAGTAATTAATTTGTCGTCACCTTTATATAATTTTAATTTTTCGATTTCGGATGCGAGTATTGCTAAATTATCGCCAACAAAATTAATAAACGCTTTTATAGTAGAGGTATCCATTTTATAATCATCTAACTCTTTTTTGACAAAACTATCAATATCTTTTAATTTATTAAATTCTATAACTTTACCATGATCTTTAATTAATTTTACAATTTTTTTTCTTTCATCTATTTTTTCTTCATTAATAACAAATATTAAAAGACAATCAGGATTAGGATTAACAATATATTTAACCAATAAATCAGTATTATGTTCTAATCCTTTTTTTTTAACTGCACCTGTAAATATATAAGCATTTTCAACAATCATTAACTTTTGATTATTAAATAAAGAATTCATTGAAGCATCATCTAAGATATTGTCCAGTAAATCATTTTCTAAATTATAATTACTAATATCGATATTTTCTATTTTATTTTCACTTATTATTTTTTTTATTTCTCTTTTAATTAAAAATTCATTTGTGCCATATAATAAATAAATCATTATAACATATCCTTATGTTTTAAAATAATCGCAATTATAATAGAAATTAATATAGATAAAGCAAAAATAATAATAAAGGAAAATGGATTATCGGCTAAAAAACCTAATGGTACATTCATACCCATAAAAGATGAAATCATTGTAGGAATTGAAATAACAATGGTAACACCGGCTAAAAATTTCATGATAGTATTTAAGTTATTAGAGATAATACTAGCGTAGGTATCAGACATACTCGATAAAATTTCAATATAAATATTAGCAGTTTCAATTCCTTGTTTATTTTCAATCATAGCGTCATCTAATAAATCTAAATCTGCTTCATACATATTCATAACATTACCTTTGGCTAATTTTTCTAAAATAATATCATTAGCCTTTAAACTGGTTACAAAATATACTAAACTTTTTTGAATATGCATCAGGCTAAGTAATTCTTTATTAGAAGTAGATTTTACTAAAGATTTTTCTTTATGTTCTATTTCTTTATTAATTAAATTTAAATATTTTGTATAAAAAGCCGCAATTCTAAGCAATAATTGAATTATAAACCTTGTTTTTTTAGATGTATCAATTCCTTTTATTTTATTATGTCTAAATTCGTTAATAACCTCAGTTTCATTTAAACAAACTGTCAAAAAATAACTACCTTTAGTTATAATGCCAACAGGAATAGTCGAATATTTATTTTTACTTTTTTTATCTTCAATATAAGGAACATCAACTACAATTAAAGTCGCTTTTCCTTCACTTTCAATTCTTGGCAATTCTTCATAATCTAGTACTTTGAGAATTAAAGATTCTGGAATTTTAGTTTTTGTAATAACTTCCTTTATTTCTTCTTTTGAAGGATTGGCTAAATTAATCCAAGTATTTTGTTCGATTGTCTTTAATTTTTCTAAATTACCATCTACATCAGTTTTATAAATTCTAAGCATACTATCACCTATAGATATTATAACACGAATAGAAAAAATAATATCAAAAATGATATTATTTTATGATAAACCAAAAAGTAGTTCCCCTATTTTTAGCAGTCGTTACACCATATTTAAAATTATGATTGATTAAATTATTTTTAACAATCGATAATCCAAGCCCTGTACCATGGACTTCCCTTTTATAACTTTTGTCAGTTTTATAATATTTATCCCAAATTAAATCTAAATCTTTGTCATCAATACCACTACCAGTATCTGTAATTTCTACCCTAACTCCATCGTTAGTATTTTTTACTCTAATAAATACTTGCTTATCTTCTCCAGTATAATTGATAGCGTTATTAATTAAATTATATATAACTTGTTCGATACGTTTTTTATCAGCCCTGACAATATTATTAGTTTCAAATTCAAAAATAAACTTATAATTTTCGGTGCTTTCTAAATATTCATATCTTTTTAAAATACTTTTTATTAAATCAATTAAATTGAATTGTTCAATATTTAACTGTTCGACATTAGCCTGTACTTTTGAAAGTTCTAATATGTCATTGACAAGTAAATTCAAACGATCTGTCTCTTCGATAATCGTATTTAAGTTATCGTTTCGTTTTTTAACATTTTTACTATTTAAATCCCTTGCCATTTCAGCATAGGCTTTAATCATCGTAAGTGGTGTTTTTAAATCATGACTGACATTGGCTAAAAGTTCGCGTCTTAAATTTTCCGTTTTAGCAAGTTCACTAGATGTTTCATTTAAAGTTTCGGATAATTCATTTATCTCTTTAATATTTGTATTTGTATTGAATGTTATATCATAATTTCTTTTTGTCAACTCTTTAGCACCTTCATTTATTTTTATGATGGGTTTTGATATTTTTTTAGAAATAAAATAGGCAACAATGAACGATAATAAAAGAACACCAATTGTTACATAGACCAGTTGACTTGCTAAAATATGAGTAGTTGAATCAATTGGTTCTAGCGAAGATGTGATAAAAACAATAAAGTTATCAGTTATTTTTTTACCATAAATTACAGTTTGATTTTTAAATCGTGGATTAGTAGTTTCATATTTAAAACTCGTTTCAGAACTTTGAATGAAATTTAATTTTTGATTAGCGTATTTCGCATCATTTACATCTTTATCGATTAAACAACCCCTAATACGACTATTAGAAGAATATAAAAGGGTATTGCTATCGATTACTTCAATACAAACATTATTTGTAAATGATATTTCATCAATTATATCGGAAAAATTAGAAGCATCATAATTTTGAGTAATTGTAAGTATGATATTATTAATTTCTCGATTTTTCATCCAACGATAGTATGATTTTAAAAAGATAACTTGAAATGACCATAATGATAATAAAATAAAGCCAGAAAAAATTATCAAATAAAACCAAATATTAGTTTTTAAAGAATGTTTACTCGACTTCAAATTTATATCCTACTCCTCTAACCGTTGTAATTAAATCACGGTATTTTCCTAAAGTATTTCTTAACATTTTAACATGTGTATCGATTGTTCGGTCATCTCCAAAAAAACTATACCCCCAAATTTTATCTAAAAGTACTTCACGTGTCAAAGCAATATTGACATTATTTATAAAATAAACTAATAAATCGTATTCTTTAGGTGTAAATTTAATTGGTATATTATCAATAAAAATTGAATGGGCTTTAAAATCAACTACTAAAGTTTTATAGATAAATTTATCTTCATTTACTTTATTACGCTTCAATATAACTTTAATTCTAGCCATTAATTCTTTAGGACTAAATGGTTTAGTAACATAATCTTCAATACCTAATTCAAATCCCATTAATTTATCAAATTCATCGGATCTAGCTGACAAAATAATAATGGGAATATTTTTACTTTTTATTTGTTTGCATAATGAAAATCCATCTAATTTTGGCATCATGATATCAAGTACAATTAAATCAATTTTATTACTTTCGATAATTTTTAAGGCCTCTTCACCATTATTAGCCTCTAAAACATCATAATTTTCATTATAACAATATTCCCTAATAACATCACGTATTAATTTTTCATCATCGACAATTAATATTTTCACAGTATCACTTCCTATACAATATTGTAACTTTAATTTATGTAAATTATGTGAAAAAAAGCCTAATTAAGGCTAGATTTTATAAAAGAATCAAATAATGGATGACATTTAGTTGGCCTACTTTTAAATTCTGGATGAAATTGGCACGCAATAAAATGTTTATGTTTTGGATACTCGATAATTTCAACTAAATTTGCTTGCTCATTAATACCTGAAAAAACTAATCCATTGGCTTCTAAAATATCACGATACTTATTATTAAATTCATAACGATGACGATGACGTTCTAAAATTTCATCTTGTTTATAATCAGCATACGCTAAAGTATTTTTAACTAGTTTACATGGATAATTTCCTAAACGTAATGTTCCACCCATATTGACAATTGCTTTTTGATCAGCCATTAAATCGATTATAGGTTCTGCGCAAGTTGGATTAAATTCAGTTGACGATGCTTCTTTGATATTACAAACATTTCGAGCAAATTCGATTACAGCTAACTGCATACCTAAACAAATTCCTAAAAAAGGAATATTATTAACTCTAGCATATTCGA
>CANROQ010000066.1 GCA_947632295.1 uncultured Bacilli bacterium | reverse complement strand
AACAAAATTATCATTTTTTTAATTTTATTCAATTTATAGGGGATTTAAACTAAAAAATCTTTAAAATAACAATAATATTTTAAAGATTTCATATATTTAAATTAAATCAAATCTTTTCTTAATTGTATCAATTCCTAATATTTTCATAATTTGATATAAATCTGGAGTCATCGATTTAGTTGTTAAAGCAACTCGTAAAACATTACTAATATCAGCAATATTACCTTTATAATTTTCAGGATTATTCTTATATTCCTTCATATTAGAAGCATAGCCTAAATGATCAGACATATCTTTCATTTTATTAAACCATGTTTCATTATCATCTTCAGGAGAATAATAATTACTTAAATACGTATTTAAAATTGTTTTAATTTCTTGCTTGTCAGTAATTTTTTGAAAATCATAATGTTTTTCAGCAGTATCAAACAATTCATCATACATATACCAAACTTGATTTTTTACATCAGAATAACAAGAATAATCTTTTCTAGGTTTTGCTTGTTCTCTTTCAATATTAAAAATGGCAATTGATTTTTCTTTGTATTTTTCTAATAATTCTTTAAATTCCAAATCAAATTCTTTCGTCCAATTTAAAACTCGTTCATAAATTTCACAGGCCTTCAATCTTGATAAATAATTTCTAGAAATATTTAATAATTTTTCTAAATCAAATAAGGCTCCGCTTGTACTCATTTTTTTAAATTCTAATTTAAAATCATCAATTGTCTTATCCTTATTATTATCCATCCATTCCTCAAAATTAGAATTAGCTACAGTTGCTAGATAAAGAATAACAGCTTCAGTAGGAATTCCTTGTTCATGATAATAGGTAACTGAGGCTTCCGGATCTTTTCTTTTAGAAAGTTTCCTTTTAGTTCCGTTATCATCTTTTAAAAGTGGCGCAATATGAGCATATTTTGGTACTTTAAAATTGAACATTCTAAATAATTGCGTATGAATAGGAATACTTGATAACCATTCATCTCCTCTTATGACATGAGTTGTTTGCATTAAATGATCATCAACTAAATGTGCAAAATGATAAGTAGGAAGTCCATCACTTTTAATAATTATAATATCTATATCATTTTCTGGTAATTCCATTTTCCCTTTAATACAATCATTAAAGATAAATTTATTGTCAAATTTTCCTGGTGATTTTAGTCGAATAATATATTTTTCGCCGTTTTGAACACGCTTAACAATTTCATCGATACTTAAATTTCTACATGTCGCATATCTTCCATAATAACCAATACGACTTTTATATTTTTCTTGTTTTTGTCTAATTTCATCTAATTTTTCTTCCGTACAAAAACAAGGATAAGCCATATCATTTTCAATTAAATATTTAGCAAATGCCCAATATATTTCTTTTCTATTTGATTGAATATATGGTCCATAACTACCTTTTTCATCAACTTCAGATACAGCACCCTCATCAAATTTTATTTCAAAATCATTTAAAGATTTTATAATTTTTGAAATACCATTTTCAATTGATCTTTTTTGATCTGTATCCTCGATTCTTAAATAAAAAATACCACTGGTTTGTTTAGCCAAATGCATTGAAATAAAAGTTTGAAACAAATTACCAATATGAGGTAAGCCAGTAGGACTTGGTGCATAACGTGTTACAATAGCACCTTCTTCTATGTTTCTTTCTGGATACATCTTTTCATAATCTTCTATCGTTTTTGTTATTCCTGGTAATAATAGATCTGCTAATTTTTTTCTATCCATAATTAACACCTCATACAATATTATACACTAAAATTTAAAAAATTAGTTGTTTAATTTTCTAAAATAAAAAAAATGCTACTAAATAATAACATTTTCTTCATTTAATAAATTAATTCTAACATTATTAATTCCCATAGCAAAATAATCATTAATTTTATCTACATTATTTCTTGCTTTATAATTATATATATACATTAAATTATTATCTTCTAAAATATTATATAATTTATTATAACGATCTTTCAAATAAAAATTTGAGCCATTTTTCTTATACATTTTAAGTAAATTAAATTTAGAAACCATCAATTCTTCCTTACCATATATAATAAGTTCTAAATTAGGATTTTTATGATATCTTTCTTTATAAATATCAATTAAATTTTTAATTTGTTCATCAGTTAATTCATAAGATAAAGTTACCATTTTTACCCCTAGACTATGTAAAAATGCTACAGTATATGAATTAGTAACATTAAAAGAAAAATCAGTATATACCTCATTATTACGATAAAAATTTAAACTACCTAATTCTCCAACTAATATTTTTTTATCATAATTTTCATAATCATAATTAACTCTTGGTATTTTTTTTACAACTCGATTATCTTCTTTTAAAATATTGTATAATGCATTATTTTGAATAAAGATATTATTAATATTTTTATTTTTTATCTTTTCATATTGAACCTTAGTATTTATTAAATAATCAATTCTATTTTCTCTTTTAAAATCAGGTAATTCTATATCATACTGTTTTTTAACATAATCAATTATATATTTTCTTTTAGAATTTAATTCCTCTATTGCCTTTCTTCTTAATTCATTTAAATCTTTAATTGAAATAAATATATTATCATCTATGTTTAATTCTAAGTCATCTATTTCATAAATAGTATTACCTAATTTTTTTAATTGCTTTTCTATACTTTCTTTAGTCATAGGATTGGTTTTAGCATTCTCCGTTAATATATCACTAACCACTTCAATAGTATTTCTACCATCATTTAATCTAAATTTAAATTTTGAACCAATTTTTGCTTCAAAATATCCTTTTATTTTAACTCTACGCTTTTCTTTTAATAAATTATTTATCCTATCTAACTGTAATATATCGGTTGTTTTTAAAACAGTATCATTTAATTCGACATTTTCATTTAATTTAATTGAAACTATATCACCACTATAAGCCTCACTCACTAATTTTTTATCTTTATAAATATAATTAAGTTGTAATCCAACATCACCACTTCGATTAACTATTCTAATACCATCACCTTGTTTTAAATTATCGGATAATTTTATAGAAACAAAATTATGATCTTTTTTTATAACTTTCCCAATTTTAATACCTTGATGATTCGGTCTAAATTGATTCACAATTTTACAATTCTCTTCATTAAATAAAAATCCTTTAGTAAAATCACGATTATAAATTTTTTTAAGTTCTAATATATCCTTATCCATAATCAATGTTTTACCATATTTATAATAATTGTCGATTGCCTGTCTATAAATACTAACAACTAGATAAATATATTCTGGTCTTTTCATACGTCCTTCTATTTTTAAACTAGTTATACCCGCATCGATCAAATCTCCAATATACTCTAAACTATTTAAATCTTTCATACTCAATAAGTATTTATCTTTATTTAAAATTTTTTGTTTAGAATTTTCAATTTCAACTAAATCATAAGGCAAACGACAAGTACCGGCACACTTACCACGGTTACCACTTCTACCACCAATTAGACTACTCATTAAACATTGTCCTGAAAAACTTACACATAAAGCGCCATGACAAAATACTTCTAAATCGATGTCGACCTTATCGCGAATACTTTTTATTAAATCAATTGGCGTCTCACGAGCTAAAACAACTCTTCTAAAGCCTAACTGTTTACAAAATTCTACACCTGATAAATTATGAATATGGGCCTGTGTCGAGGCATGAATTTCTAAATTAGGATAAGTCTTATGAATTAGATCAAACATACCTAAATCTTGAATAATAATCGCATCGACATTATTTTTGTGCAAAAAATCAATATAATTCATAAAACTTTCGACTTCATCATCATAAATCAAAGTATTAACCGCCACATATATTTTAACATCATATAAATGCGCATACTCTATAGCTTGAATTAATTCTTCGTTTGAAAAATTATCGGCATAACTGCGAGCCGAATAGCCATACCCACCAATATATACTGCATCACAACCTGCTAAAATTGCCACTTTTAAACTTTCCATATTTCCAGCCGGAGCCAATAATTCGATTTTTTTCATAGTCCACTTCCTAAACAAAATAAGTATAACACTTTTTTTCTTAAATATATAGTAAAATAAAAAGTTTTATGCTATCATATTAAACAAAACTTAAAAGGAATGATATTATGGACGAAAATTTAACTTTTTTAGAAAAATTTATAGATAATGACACATTAAATACATATAATAGTTTAAAAAATTGTGAAAATTTAGAAATTAAAAATCAACATTTAAAAGAACAATATGAACAATTGTTATTTAGCACTCAATTACTTAAATCGATTAAGAATGAATTAAATAATTTAAAACACGAAAATATCATTTTAAAATTCAATTATTTAATATATCATATTAGAAAATTACTTAAAATGGCCGACATCAATAATGATCTTGATAAAACTTTAATTATTTTTAAAAATATTTTGAAACAAGAACAAGAATGTTTAATTATTTTAAATAATAAACTACTTGCCAATCTAGATAATACTAATATACCTAAAATATCAAAAATATCAAAAATATATTTGTATTTTATCGCACTTTCAACAATCAAAAATGACATTAAAAATTATTATATTGAGCAATTGACTATTGATGATAGTTATTCTAAAGGATTTTATGTACAATTTAATAATCAAAAAAATATTGATCAAATGCAAGAAACATTTGATCAAGTAAAAATCTACATAAATAACTTAAATAATAATTAAAATTTCATACATTCATTTAGCAACATATTAAAACATTTGATATGTTGTTCTTCATCTTCAATAATTCGATACAATAATTTTTTTATATATTTATCATCGATTATACTTATATGATAACGATAATTTCTAATTGCCTCTTCTTCTATT
The DNA here is from genome assembly GCA_947632295.1 of uncultured Bacilli bacterium. Taxonomy (GTDB): domain Bacteria; phylum Bacillota_I; class Bacilli_A; order RF39; family UBA660; genus CAJLIR01. The sequence continues at coordinate 389 of CANROQ010000066.1, read as the reverse complement.
TTAATATCATTTTTTAACATTTCAATTATATTGGTATTATAATAGACATAACTACTACTCCAATAAGTTAAATAATTATTTGATTCTACAACTTTAAAAATAGGATTAAGTCCTAATAATTTAATTGTTTCACCTAATAATTCCAAATGATGCATTTCTACCATGGCAATTTTAGACAAAGTTTCTGAAAATAATTGATTGGTATCAAATTTATCAAAATGTTGATAAATGTATTGATTAATGGCTGTTTCTTCACTGACTATTCCTGCATAATCTTCAAGCAATATTTTAGCATATTCAATATTTGGCATCTCCACTTCAACTTTTGGATAAGATTTATCTATTTGACAATCCATAATATCACCAATTAATTTTACGTAACTAAATTA
>CANROQ010000065.1 GCA_947632295.1 uncultured Bacilli bacterium | reverse complement strand
CTTAATCTTGCTTGGTCTAATAATTTGATTATTCTTGGTACCGCAATTAAAGCAATTACCGCTAGTATTACTATTACCGCCAATAACTCTATTAATGTAAAACCATTTCTTTTTTTCATTTTTATACATCCTTCCTATCTTACATTATATATTTTAACATCTTGTTTAATGTTTTTCAATAATTTTTATTCAAAATATATAAAACAGTATTAAAAATTTAATTTTAACTATACAAAAAAATCAAGCTTTTTAAAAAACTTGATTTTATCTTCTATCAACAAACCAAATAGTACTTAAATCACAACTATTATTTTCAGGAGCTGGATTTGGCATTTCAAATTTAATCATAACGGGAATATTAAAAGCTGTACCAAAAGCAACACTAGTTCCCGGCTGTAAATATTTTATCTTTTCTAACCAACCTAATGACATATTAGGAATTAAATCTTTTATATAATTTATATCACGTGGATGAGCCATTCTAAAAACAATAAAATTAGAACATTGAGAAATAACTGTTTCCGATAATTCTGAAGGTCTTTGTGAAATAAGTCCTAATAAAACGCCATACTTTCGACCTTCTTTAGAAATTCTATCAAAAATATTATAGCCCAATATTTTAGTATCATAGTCATTTTGAATATAACGATGGGCTTCCTCTAAGAAAATATGAAATGGCAAAGTATTTCTTTTACTTACATCTTTAGCATAATCAAATAATAACTTAGAGTAAATTTTAACAATATTTTTAGCTAAGCGGTCATCAACATAGTTAATACTAAAATTAATAATTTGTGCTTTTTTACCATTTTCTGCTGTCAATAAATTTCTAATATATTGTGTTTTCGTAACATATTCTGGACATTCAAAAAATACTTTTTCTTTACCATTAGCTAGAGCATGTAAACGAATTCTAAGAATATTAGAATCGTCATAAACTTTCTCACTTTTTAAACTTCCTTCAGAAATTAAAGCAAAATCAAAAGCATCTTTTAAATCATCTAATGTATACATAAATGTTCCATCAGGTAAAACCATCTCATAATCATCAGTTAAAAATCCTTCAAGAAACGTCATGACTAGTTCCATATCACGAATTTTTCCACTAGCATCAATTAATAAACATTGTCTAAATGGACGAGTATAACCTGGTTGAAAAACTGGTGTTTCTAAATTTAATTCTTGAGTATTATAACGTGAAAGTATCGATAATATTTGATCTCTTATTTGGGTAGATGGTTTACCACTCGATAATATTTCTAATAATGCTCTTGCAATAACATCATTTTTATATTTGACAACTTCTGCATCTTTTTTAGCAAAAATAGTTACAAATTTTAAGGCTTTTTCAATAATAGGTAATTGATTAGGACTTTCAGCACCTAAAAGTAGTGCATAATCATCAACACCCAATAGCCATAAAGGAATTTTTAAAACATCAGTATCTTCAAAATAAGTATTTGTTGTATATGTTTTAAAATTAATTTCTTGACTACGATTAGTTAATGCTTTAAATAAATTGTGATATTCACCATAAGCATCAAATATAAAAATACTTGATTTATAAGCAATGGACGTTTGTTTAGCAAATAAATTTTGCAAAATACGAGCTAAACAACTAGATTTTCCACTACCAGTCGAACCCAAAATAGCAAAATGATTACTAAAAAAATCATTGATAGAAACACCAATTTTGACTCCATCATATAAAGCACTTTCACCTAAATACAAATGGTTTCGTTCTGAATAGTTATTTAAACCAATTATCAAATTCATTCTTTCTTTAGAAATTAACTTAATTGTTGCCGAAAATGATGGAGTCTTAATAACACCTGATACAAAACGGTCATTTTTAAATTCACCTAGTAAAGATATATATGCAATATTGTCTTTAACATTAGTAATTTCTCCAACATAATTATCATTTTGATCTTGAATTATAACATATAAATTTATAATACTTTGAAACTTATCTAATTCAATACTTAATCTCACTAATAATTCATTATTATAATAACCAATTATATTTCCTAACATTAAAACCCCTACCTTACTATTACAATTATACATTTAATAATAATTAAAATCAAGAAAAAAGAAACAACTACTTGTTTCTTATATAAATTTCTAATCCATCATATGTATAAACATTTAATTTGACTTTTCTATTTATTGCGATAAATCCTAAACCATTTATTACTAAATCGCAATTATCAGTCGTAACAATTTCTTTTTTTATTAAATTAATACAAGCAATATCTTTAAAAAATCTTTCAATTTTTAAACGATTAGAAATATAAAAAGTCATATCACAATTATCTAAACACTCAATTTTTAAGAAATCTTCAATTAAAATATATTGTTTGCACTTAATTTGATAAGTTTTTGGTTTTATTTCATCTTTAATTAGTAATTTTTTTAATATTTTATTATCTATATAATTACTAATATTTCCATAATCAATAATACCTGGTGTATCAATTAGTGTTAAATTATCATTTATAGTTATATCAATAGTATCTAGCGTTGTCGATGGTAACATACTAGTTGTAATATTTAAATTTAAATTGGTATAATTATAAATAATTTTATTAATTAAAGTTGATTTGCCAGAATTAGTAAGTCCAACTACAAAAACATTTTTACTAGTTTGATATTGTGATATTTTATCCATTAACAAATCTAAATTATAATTTTTATTTGAACTTATAGCTATTTTATCCAAACAAGAAAAAGTTATTAAATTAAATAATTTTTGATCTTGCATTTTATAAGAAAAAATATCGCGTTTTGAAATAACAACTAATGGTTTTCTATTTAATTGTTCGACTAATTTATTTAACTCTTTTCCCATACTCATAATATCTATAACAAGTAAAACTAAATCATTAGTTTGATTAATTTTATCAATTATTTTATAAAAGTTATGGATAGTTAAATCAATTTTTTGATATTCGTTGTAATTTTTTATTCGAAAACAACGTTCACAATAATTTTTTTCAATATCCTTAGTATAACCTAAACTATTTTTATCTTTATTTTGTAAAACGATTCCACATCCTAAACATTTATAATTCATAATATCTACCTTTAGAAAAAAGATTTTTATCACGTAATTTTTTCATAATCTTTTTTTCTCTAAAACGATTAATTTTAGTAAAAATAAAATCTTTATTACTTATTGGATTTACTAATACAGTTAAAATACCAACTTTGTTGCCACCAACTACATCAGTTAAAATTTGATCACCTATAATCGCAACTTCATTTATATTATATTGATATTCTTTCATAACTAATAAAAATTTAGTTTTAGAAGGTTTTCTAGCCGATGCACAACAATCGACATTTAATTCTTCTTTAAATGGTTTAATACGTTTTTTTAAACTATTAGAAAAAATAATAACTTTGAAACCTTTCTTTTTTAATTCCTCAAATAAATCTTTTAATTTTTTAGTAGGTTTTTTATCGGTAACAGGAGCTAAAGTATTATCTAAATCGAATAAAAGACATTTTATTCCTTTATCTAATAATTTTTGATAATCAATTGTATATATGCTTTGTTGATACATATCTGGAATGTACTTTTCCATATATTACCTCCCACCTATCATAAATATTGTAGCATACACCACCAATATTATCAATTATTTGGTTAAAAAAAGTAATCTTTTTTCAAATAAGATTACTATTTTGCTTCTTCAACTGCTCTAATTTCTCTTATAACAGTTACTTTTATAGTTCCAGGATATTGTAATTGTTCTTCAATACGGCTTTTAATATCACGTGCAATTTTATAACTTGCTAAATCATCTATTTCGTCAGGTTTAACAATAACACGAAGTTCACGACCGGCTTGAACAGCAAATGTCTTATCTACACCTTCAATATCATTTCCAATTGCTTCTAATTCTTCTAAACGTTTAACATAATTTTCTAATGAATCATTTCTTGCACCTGGTCTTGATGCTGATAGAGTATCAGCGATAGCGACTAATTCAGAAATAATATAGTTAGCCTGTTTGTCACCATGATGTGATTCAATCGCATTAATTACAACATCGCTTTCTTTATATTTTTTGGCAAGTTCAGCACCTATCGAAACGTGGCTTCCTTCCATTTCATGATCGATAGCCTTACCAATATCATGTAATAATCCAGCACGTTTAGCCATATTTTGATTTTCGCCAATTTCAGCCGCTAAAATGCCTGCAATTTGCGCAACTTCAATCGAATGTTTTAATACATTTTGACCATAACTAGTACGAAAATGTAATTTACCAATTAATTCAATTAATTCTGGTTCCATTTTTGTAAGTCCTAAATCAAACAACGCTGATTGACCATACTCTAAAACTTTTTCACGCATTTCTTTAGCCGTTTTATCATATAATTCTTCAATTCTCGTAGGATGAATTCGTCCATCTTTTATCAATGTTTCAATTGTTACACGAGCAATTTCTCTACGATAAGGATCAAAACTAGATAATACAATAGCTTCAGGTGTATCATCGATAATTAAATCGACACCAGTTACAGCTTCAATGGTACGAATATTTCTACCCTCTCTACCAATAATACGACCTTTCATATCATCATTTGGTAAAGTTACAACTGTAACAGTTTGATCGTTAGCAACATCACCAGCGTACTTTTGCATCGATGAAATCAACATCGTCTTTGAAAGTTTATCGGCCTCTAATTTTGCTTCGGCTTCACGATCCTTAATATAGGCAGCAATTTCTAAACTCATCATTTCCTCTACTTTTTTCATGACTAATTCTTTGGCTTGAGTTTTCGAAAAACCGGCAATTTTTTCTAATAAATCAATTTGTTCTTTTTTTATTTCCTCCACTTTTTCTTGTTCTTTTTGGATATCTTTTTGTCTGTTAATCAAATTATTTTCTTTATCTTCTAGCATTTGTTCGCGGTTTTGTAAAGTTTGGTCTCTTCGATCCATATTTCCTTCACGCACCAACAAACGCTCTTCCATTTCCTTAATTTCATCTTTTTTTTCTTTAACTAGTTGTTCAGTTTCTTTTTTGATTTTATAAGATTCTTCTTTGGCCTCTAAAATTTGTTCTTTTTTTAATTTTTCGGCTTCTTTTTTTGCTTTTTCTAATAAAAGTTCAGCCTTTTTAGAAGCTAAATTTCCTTTTATATAATTAAAAATGAAAATTATTATAACTCCGACAATTATTCCAATTAGTACCATTAAAATGGAGAAAGCAATATCATTCATAATATACCTCCATTTATTATACAAAACATAAAAATGTTCTATCTTTATTTTATAGGTTTAAAAACAATAAGTCAAGTTTTTATTTTTT
>CANROQ010000064.1 GCA_947632295.1 uncultured Bacilli bacterium | reverse complement strand
GGAATAGTAAAATGTACAGAAAAAGAGTTTAAAGAAATTGATAAAAAAGATTATATTAAGTATAAAAAATCAAAATATGAATATGAGGTGTTAGTTTCTAATAAAAAAGAATTTAAAACTAAATATAGTATTTCGGTAATAGACAAAATAACATTAGATGAACTTATGGTTTTAATGATTAAGGGGGAAGAATAATGATAGGATTTATTAAAAAAGATTTAGCAGTGATTAAAAGTAATTTTAAATTACTAGGAATATTAATTGTTATATATACAATAATGGGTTTAATGGGAAAAATGGATATATCATTTATCTTACCATTTATGTGTGTAATGATGATGATTTCATCATTTAGTTATGATAATTATAATAAATGGGATGCTTATTCTATTTCATTGCCAAATGGAAGAAAAAATAGTGTAAAATCTAAATATATAACAACAATTTTAATTACTTTTATTGTTACTATAATCACAACTATTTTATCTTTCATTATCTCGTATGTTAATACTAAAACTATTAACTATGAACAAATATTAGTAACAATGTTTGGTACAGTATTTGGAACATTATTGGTTTTAACTATTATGTATCCGATTATTTATAAATTTGGTGTTGAAAAAGCAAGAATTTGTATATTTTTACTTGTATTTGGGATAGTTATAATTGGTAGTTTACTTGTAAAGTATATAGATTTATCCTATATTTTGAAACCCTTATCATTTTTAGAAGATTATTTAATAATAATTTTAATAGTAGTAGCCATTATTATGGTTTATGTATCCTATAAAATATCAGAAAAAATATTTAGTAAAAAAGAATTTTAAAAGGTAAAATATGAAGTTAGAAAGTTGTAAAGAATTGAAAGAAACTATTTGTGATATGAATAAAACAAAGATTTAATAAAACTAAGAGCAAGGGAAAAGTAATTTATAAAAAGAAAGACTTAAATAATCAATACATTAAAAAAAATCAATTTAATTTTTAAAGTAGTAGATGTTTTAATTGCGTGTTATTAATATATTAGATGAATTTTAAGTTAATGATGCATTACAATATTAAAAATTTGATTATCAATTATGATAGTCTTTTTTTTTATTTATTTACAAATAAAATATTTTATTATAAAATATATGTTGATATATAACATTTGATATTTAAAAGGAGGAATGGTATGCCACCAATAATAAAATTTAGTAAAGAAAAAATTATTGAAGTTGCTTATGAAATAGTAAAAAATGAAGGACTTAATTCACTTAATGCTAGAAGAATAGCAAAAGAATTAAAAAGTTCTATTCAACCTATTTTTCATAATTTTAAAAATATGGAAGAATTAAAAGAGCAAGTAATAAACGAAATATATAATAAGTATGAAGAATATATGTTAAGTGGTATAAATGAAGAAAAGGGATATAAAAATACGGGCTTATCTTTTATTAGATTTGCTAAAGATTATCCAGAATTTTTTAAAATTCTTTTTATGCAGAAAACAAATTTAACTTTTAAAGATTTCGTTGAAACTGATAATATTGATAATGAAATTATTAAAGCAGGTCAAAAGTTTACAGGACTATCTTATGAAAAGCAAAAAGAATTTCAAAAGAAAGTATCGATTTTTACATTTGGAATAGCTTGTTTAGTTTCTACAAAAACTGTTAATTTTTCAGAATCAGAAATTGATAAGTTACTTGGCGATACTGTGTTAGAAATGCTAAAAGGAATAAATGCTAAAGGAGAAGAAAAAAATGAGTAATATTATTGAGGTTAAAAATTTAGTAAAACAATATAAAGAAATAACAGCAGTTGATAATTTGACTTTTGATGTAAAAAAAGGTGAAGTTTTAGGATTGTTAGGCCCTAATGGCAGTGGCAAAACAACGGCAATTAATTGTATATTATCGCTTTTAAATTTTAATGAAGGTAGTATTAAAATATTTGGTAAAGAAATGAATCATGATTCTTATGACCTAAAAAAAGATATAGGAGTAGTATTTCAAGAGGTTTCTGTTTTTGATGAACTTACAGTATATGATAATATAGATTATTTTTGTGGTTTATATATATCTGATAAAAATCAAAGAAAAAAATATGTTGAAGATGCAATTAGTTTAGTAGGTTTAAATGATTTTAAAAAATTTTATCCTAAAAAACTATCAGGAGGACTACTTAGAAGATTAAATATTGCTTGTGGTATTGCTCATAAGCCTAAATTGATATTTTTAGATGAACCAACAGTTGCAGTAGATCCTCAAAGTAGAAATAACATATTAGATGGTATTAAACATCTTAGAGATAACGGAGCAACGATTGTTTATACGACACATTACATGGAAGAAGTAGAACTTTTATGTGACCGTATTATTATATTAGATAAAGGAAAAATACTGGCAACAGGAACTACTGATAAATTAAAAAGTCTTGCAAATATTGAAGAAAAAATTACGATTGAAATAAATGAACTTGATATAAATTATTTAGAAAAAATAAAAGAGTTTAAAAATGTAGATGATGCAGCATATAATGGAAATTCACTAGTTATTACATATAAAAAAGGCAAAAATAATTTATTAGAAATTATGGAGTATATGAAGAAGGAAAATATTAAATATAGTAAAATATTCTCAGAAAGACCAACTCTAAATGACGTTTTTCTTGAACTTACAGGAAAGGAATTAAGAGATTGATATGTTTTGGCATAATTTTAAATATTCCCTAAAAACTCTTTTTAAAAATAAACCTTTAATTTTTTGGACTTTTGCTTTTCCACTTATTATGGCAACTTTATTTAATATGGCATTTTCTAATATTGAAAATCAAGAAAAAATGGATATTATTGATATAGCAATTATAAATAATAGTGAATGGAATGATAATGAAATTTACAAAAATTCTTTTGATGTTTTAAGTAGTGATGATAATGAAGAAAGAATTTTTAATATTGACTATGTAAATGCCCAAAAAGCCAGTGAATTATTAGAAGCAGGCTCCATTGCTGGTTATATAGAACTTATAGATGAAGAACCTGTATTAACCTTTAATACAAATGGTCTCGATCAAACAATAATAAAATTAGTAACTGAAGAAATTAGACAAACGGAAAGTGTAATTAAAAATTTATCTGAAGAAGAAATTCAAAAAGAGATAACATCAGGTAATTATAATATAGATTATGAAAGTATTCATAACAAAGTAGTTGAACTTACAAAAGAAGATAATGTTCGATTAAAAGATATTTCTAATAGTAATTTAAGTTATACTATGATTGAATTTTATACTTTAATTGCGATGACTTGCTTATATGGCGGTATATTAAGTATGACGGCAATTAATGAAAGTTTACCGAATATGTCTAATAAAGGCAAAAGAATTTCTATTTCGCCAACTAAAAAAAGAACAATTATATTTTCTAGTTTATTTGCAAGTTTTATAGTTCAACTTGTCGGCCTTTCTCTATTATTTATTTATACTATTTTTGCTTTAAAAATAAATTATGGAAATAATATTGGTTTTATTATTTTACTTTCTATTATGGGAAGTTTGGCTGGCTTATCGCTTGGAACTTTTATTGGAAGTATTTTTAAAGCAAATGAAAATACTAAAACAGGTATATTAATTGCGACAACTATGTTTGGTTGCTTCTTATCGGGAATGATGGGAATTACTATGAAATATATTGTAGATAAAAATATTCCTATAATTAATAAACTAAATCCGGCTAGTATGATAACAGATGGTTTTTATTCATTATATTATTATGGTGATAATTTAGATAGATATTGGTTTAATATTATTAGTTTATTGATATTTAGTGCCATTCTAATTATAATTTCTTACATTTTTTTAAGGAGGCAAAAATATGATAGTATTTAAAACATTTTTAAAAGTTCTTCGTAAAAATTTGCCTATTGTAATATTATATACTACCATATTACTTGTTTTCGGTATTTCTAATATGAGTACAAGTGAAAACAATATGAATTTTGTAGCTAGTAAGCCTAATATTTATATTGTTAATAACGATAAAAGTGATGGAATTACAAAAAATTTAATCGATTATATTTCCAATAATACTAATGTAATAAATATTGAAAATAATGAAGAAAAAATAAATGATGCACTTTTTTATAGAGATGTAAATTATGTTATTTATATTCCAAAAAATTACAATAATGATTTTATGGCAGGTAAAAATCCTGAAATAAAAATTAAAAGTTTAAATGATTATGGAGCAAATCTAACTGAGATGCTGCTGGAAAGATATATTCAAGTAGCAGGTATATATAGAAAAAGTATAATAGATGAAAATGAATTAATACTTAAGATAAATGATACATTAAAAAATGATGTTAAAGTTAATATTACTTCTAAATTAGATACTAATTCTTTAGATAAAGCATCTTATTATTATAGTTTTGCAAGTTATAGTATTTTAGCGTGTTTAATATTAGTAATTTGTTTAATATTAAGTAGTTTTAATGAAGAAAAAATTAGAAAAAGAACTATCATAAGTAGTACAAATTATAAAAAACATAATAGAATATTATTGTTAGCTAATTTTTGTTATGCCTTTATTTTATGGTCATTATATGTAATTGTAAGTTTTATTTTAGTAGGAAAAATAATGTTTTCATCTTATGGATTATTATATATGTTAAATTCTTTTATCTTTACTATTTGCGCAACAACAATAGCTTTATTAGTAGGAAGTTTAATTACTAATAAAGGCGCAATAAATGGTATTGTAAATGTAATAGCGTTAGGTTCAAGTTTTCTTTGTGGTGCATTTGTTCCAATGGAATTACTACCTGATTCAATACTAAAAATTGCCCATATTTTACCTACATATTACTTTATAAAAACAAATGAAATATTAAAAACTTTAGAAATAGTAGAGTTTAATTCTTTAAAGCCAATCTTTTTAAATATGTTAATTATAATATGTTTTTCTATTATTTTTATAATACTATCAAATATTGTTTCAAAAAAGAAAAGAAAAATAGCATAATTATTTATAAAGTTAAAATATTAATTTTTAAACAAGTCTATTTTTAGATTTGTTTTTTATATTAGAAATTTTTTAAATGTTAATATTAGTTGACAAATTTCCAACTCAAACAGGTAGATTGCAACTAAAATAAATTGTATAATTGAGTTGTGAGGTGAGGAAAGTGAATAATTTAGGTGAAAGATTATTAAATTTAAGAAAGGATAAAAAATTATCACAAGAAGAAGTTGCAGACAAATTAAATGTTACTAGACAAACAGTTTCAAAATGGGAAACTGATCAAAGTATGCCTGATTTTGATAAAATAGTTCCATTATGTGAATTATACGAAATAACACCAAATGAATTGTTTATTGAACT
>CANROQ010000063.1 GCA_947632295.1 uncultured Bacilli bacterium | reverse complement strand
TTAACATGTGAAAATGAAATCGTAAAATATATTTTAGAGTATAGTTCTTATGAAGAATATTTACAAAATAATAATATTTCAAAAGATTTTGATAAATATAATGAATTAAAAATTCTTAATTTAAAAAAATTAGAAAGTGCTTTATTGCGTTCAATTATTGAACGCAATGTTAATTATAAATTTGACATAGAATATATTTATCGAAAACTTATTTTAGATGATATAGAAACACAACAAAATTTAATTAATACAATTAATGATAAATTAAATGATATAAATTCATTTAATGAAAGTAATGCTTTTTTTACATATATTTTAGAATTTAATAATATGGATGAATATATAGAAAAGCAAAAACAATTAAAAATATAATTAAATATATTAGTGAGAAGGTAGAATATGACCAAAAAAAATTTTTCGTTAACAATCGATGATATTATTGGTGCAACTAGTGATTATATAACTAATCAAGAAGAAATAGATAAAATAAAAGAGGCGTATAACTATGCTGCCTTAAAGCATTTTGGTCAAAAACGCCTAACAGGAGAAGATTATATTGAGCATCCTTTAAATGTTGCTTATATTTTAACAGAGATAAATGCTGATTATCAAACACTTTGTGCAGCTTTATTGCACGATGTTATCGAAGATTGTGATGTATCGGAAGAAGAATTTAAGGAAAAATTTGGTGAAGAGATATTTACATTAGTCGATGGTGTCACTAAAATTAATCGTTTAAATTTATTGGGTGATACTGAGGTAATGATTGCTAATCACCGTAAAATTTTAGTTGGTTTAGCCAAAGATGTACGTGTCATTATTATAAAATTAGCCGATCGCTTGCATAATATGCGTACTCTTTGGGTTCATCCTGAAGCAAAACAAAAAGAAAAAGCTAAGGAAACGTTAGATATTTTAACACCTATTGCGCATCGACTTGGAATTTTTAAAATTAAAAGTGAACTTGAAGATTTATCTTTAAGATATTATAAACCTGATATTTATTTCTCGATTGTTGAAAAATTAAATCAAACAAAAGTTGAAAGAGATTCAATTGTTGCCGATATGGTTAAAAAAGTATCGGAACTTTTAGATAGTCAAGGAATTAAATATGAAATTAAAGGACGTTCTAAAAGTATTTATAGTATATACAAAAAATTAGATAAAGGTAAAAAGTTTAGTGATATTTATGATTTACTTGCTTTAAGAATATTAGTTGATAATGTCAGTGAATGTTATCAAACACTTGGTTTAATTCATTCGATTTATCATCCACTTCCAAATCGTTTTAAAGATTATATTGCAATGCCAAAAACCAATATGTATCAATCAATTCATACAACAGTTATCGGTTTAGACGGCTATTTATTTGAAATTCAAATACGTACGCATGAGATGGATGAAATTGCCGAAAGAGGTATTGCTGCTCATTGGTCGTATAAAGAAAAGGGTAGTAATGTTTCTGCTAGTATGCAAAATACTATGGAACAAAAATTACAATTTTTTCGTTCGATTATCGAATTACGTGATGAAGAAGAAAGCGATAAAGAATTTGTCAATTCGGTTAAAGAAGAAGTATTTAATCATACTATTTATGTTTTTACGCCAAATGGAGATGTTATCGAATTACCAAACGGTTCGACCCCAATTGATTTTGCTTATCGTATTCACTCCGATGTAGGTGATAAGATGGTTGGTGCTTTAGTAAATGGTAATATTGTCCCAATCGATTACAAATTAAAAAGTAATGATGTTGTTAAAATCAATACCAATAAAAATTCGCTAGGTCCAAGTCGTGAATGGTTAAATATTGTCTATACGACACAAGCACGTAATAAAATTAGAGCGTTTTATAATAAAATTGATAAAAATGAATTTTTGAAAAAAGGTCAAGAAATTATTGCTAAAGAACTTCGTAAAAGAAAAATTAGCACTAATGATTTTTATAGCCAAGAAAATATCGATAAACTATTATTAGAATTTAAAGTACCAAATATCGATGAATTACATATTTCTTTAGGTAATAATAAAATTGCTGTAGGACAGGTTATGAATGTAATTTATAACGATGTTGCTACTAAGCAAGAAGTAATATTAAAAAAGGCACAAACTAATCAACCGATTAAAAATAAAATAAATAAAAACGATATTATAGTTGAAGGAATTGATGATATTAAAGTTAATATTGCGTCATGTTGTACGCCAATTCCTGGTGATAACATCGTCGGTTATATTACTAGAGGTTATGGTATAAATATTCATCGTGCTAATTGTCCAAATGTGTTTGAACTTAATGAAAGACTTATCGATGTTCATTGGAATTTTGATATTGAAAATAAATATTCAACTAATATTTTAATAACGGCTGATAGTGATAAAGATATTTTGTTAGGCATTATTACTAAGGCTTCCAATATGGACATTAAAATTCAAACTATCAATTCTTTAAATGCTAAAGATTATTCTCTATTTGAAATTAAAATCCTTATTACTGATACTTTAAAATTAGATAATTTTATGAATGAAATTAATTCTATACCGCATATTATTAAAGTAGAAAGAAGTATGAAATAAGTAAAAAATTAGAGAGTAGGTATTATCTTTGTTAAAGAATAAATTAAATTATCGTTTAATAAACATTACTTTAATTTGTGTAATAATATATTTAATATATAAAAGTAGAAATTTATGGTTAATAATATTTAGAACAATTAATAAAATTATTTTACCATTTATTTTTGCTTTTTTTATTGCGTATATTTTTTATCCGATTTTAAATTATTTAAAGAGTAAAAAAATTCCTAAAGCTATCGGTATTTTGTTAATTATAGGCTCTATTTTAGGTATTATTATATTAACTAGTATCTTACTTTTTCCAACTATTTTCGACCAAATTGTATCACTTATAAATTATATAATTACTTTTATAAAACAAATATCACTTAAATATCATCTTAATTTAGGAGATTTTGAAAAGTATCTTTATGAAATTATCATGTATTTAGGAGAATACTTATCTTATAGTGCTATGACGATAATTAATAATTCGATTAATTATGTTATGCAAACGATTGTTATTTCGACTTTAAGTATTTATTTTTTAAATGATATGGATAAGATTAGAATTTTTTTTAAGAAAATATTTTTTAAAGATAATTATCGTAATTTTGATTGTATTAAAGAAATTGATAGTGAATTACATAAATATTTTTTTGCTTTTTTTAAAATAATGATTATTTCCTTTTTCGAATATAGTATCATTTATACCATAATCGGTCATCCAAATGCGATTATTTTAGGTATTTTAGTTGCTATATTAGGTATCATTCCCTATATTGGTGGCATCATTACAAATATTATAACTGGTATTACTGCTTTTGCAATTGGGCCTAATTTATTCATAAAAACGTTAATTTCTTTTTTTATCTTATCGATTATTGATGGTTATGTTATAAATCCAATTGTCTATGGAAAAAGTAATAAAATACATCCCTTAATTATTATTTTCTCTTGTCTAGCCGGTGGGATTTTAGGAGGAATTTTAGGAATGATTACAGCATTGCCAATTACTATCGTATGTTTGACAATTATTAAATTTTATAAAACCGATTTATTTGTTTTAAAATATAAAATAAAACATGTTAACTTAAAATGATAATTTAATTTTTTAAAAGTATTGACGAATTTTTAAATTGCTAGTATACTTTAAGTATATTAATTATTGATTTAGAGGAGTAATAATATTAGTTTTTTAGAGAAAATGTGGTTTGGTGAAAACATTAAAATTTAATATTATGAAAGACACTAATGAATAGTAAACGTAGATCTGCGTTAAAGATTAAAGTGTATAGATAATCTATAAAATAAGGTGGTACCGCGGTTTATATCGTCCTTATATTTTATGGATTTTTTTATATTTTTAAGGAGGAAAATTATATGATACAAAAACCAAAAGGAACTTATGATGTTTATGGAAATTATGGAAAAAATTTATTATATTTAAGAGATTTAATTCAAACTTTAATGGAAAAATATAATTATCAATATGTTAGAACTCCAATGTTTGAAAGTAGCGAATTGTATCACCGAGGAGTAGGGGAAACAACTGATATCGTCTCAAAAGAAACCTATGATTTTATTGATCGAGGAGACAGAAATATGACTCTTAGACCAGAAGGAACAGCAGGCGTTGTTCGTAGTTTTATTGAAAATAAAATGTATGGTGAAGCAAGTCAACCAATAAAATGTTGGTATTACGGAACAATGTATCGTTATGAACGACCACAATCAGGACGTTTTCGTGAATTTTGTCAATTTGGAGTTGAAGTATTTGGTACTAGTGATCCACTCGCTGATGCGGAAGTAATTAGTATTCCAGTTAATTTATATAAATTATTAGGACTAAAGGGTATCAAAGTTAATATTAATACATTAGGTGATATCGAATCACGTAAAAAATACCGTGAAACTTTGCTCGAATATTTTAAGCCATATTTAAATTGTCTATGTGAGGATTGTCAAAAACGTTACGAAACAAATCCTTTACGAATATTAGATTGCAAGATTGATAAAGATTTAGATATCATGAAAAATGCTCCAAAAATTTCCGAATGTCTAAATGATGTTAGCAAAAAACATTTTGCTAAAGTAAAAGAATATTTATCGGCTATGGACATCGATTATGAAATCAACGAAAATTTAGTTCGTGGGTTAGATTATTATACACATACCGTTTTTGAAGTTGAAGCGAATGTAGAAGGATTTGGTAGCCAAAATGTCTTATGTGGTGGTGGTAGATATGACTCACTTGTTGAGACAATTGGTGGACCTAGTACCTGTGGAGTTGGCTTTGCTACTGGTATCGAACGTTTAATGACGGCATTAGAATATGAAAATAAATTGCCAATATCCAATAATTCATTAGATATTTATGTAATCCCAATGGAAGAAAACCAAAAAAATTATAGTTTAAAAATTACTAATATATTGCGTATGAATGGTTTTAATTGCGATGTAGATACGATGAATCGTAATTTAAAAAGTAACTTTAAGCAGGCTGATCGTTTAAATTGTAAATATATAATTATAATTGGAGAAGAAGAATTGAATAATAAAATTTTAACTATTAAAAATAATGTAACTAAAGAAGAAATCAAAATTTCAGAAGAAGAATTAATTGAGTTTTTTGATCAAAATATTGCCTCAGAAAACTGATTTTAAATAGAAGGAGATTTAATATGAAAATAGATATATGTAATTTAAAAGAATATGGAAATCAAAACATAACGATTGAAGGCTTTGTCGATAAAATTAGAAATTTACAATATGTTCAGTTCGTTATTTTGCGTGATTCAACTGGAAAAGCACAAATTACAATTGAAAAAAATGATGAAAATAAAGAATTAGTAGAACTTATCGATAATTTAACTTTAGAAAGTACACTTAAAGTTACTGGAAATATCAGTATCAATGACAAAGTAAAACTAGGTGG
>CANROQ010000062.1 GCA_947632295.1 uncultured Bacilli bacterium | reverse complement strand
CAAAATCGGCAATGACACCATCTTTTAATGGCCTTATCGCATTAACTTTACCAGGCGTTCTTCCTAACATTTCATGTGCTTCTCTACCAACTGCTAGTGGTTTACGCGTTTCTGAATCAATGGCTACAACACTAGGTTCATTTAAAACAATTCCCTGACCCTTAACATATATTAAAACATTAGCCGTTCCTAAATCTATTCCTATATCTTTTGCAAACATAATAATTCCTTTCTAACTATATTTTTGTTTCAAATATTTATTGCGAGTTGACTCACCACCTCGTATATGACGAATATCAGTATGATATTTTAAAATTTTTTTAACTTTTTTAAATAATTTTTCATCTATATTTAAAAGTCGCTCATGTAAATCTTTATGAACTGTACTTTTAGAAACTTTAAATATTGCTGCAATCTCCCTTATTGTTTTTTCAGTATCAATAATGTAAAGAGCCTCATTTTTAACTCTTTGTGAAATAGCAGAATTCATCTCTACACCCCTTTAGTAAATTATATAAAAAAGGGGATATTTTATACCTAAAAAAGAGCTATTGCTCTTCTAAATCACTTATATTTCGATCATAATAATCTTCAGGATTTACTAATTTACCTTTAATTGATAATTCGAAATTTAAATGATCATTTAAGTTTTTAGCAATATTAGAAAAACCACTTTTTCCTAACTTTTGACCTTGAACAACAGTATCACCAGATTTAACATCAACTTGACTTAAACTTTGATAATAACCAATTATTCCATTTCCATGATCAATTTCTACAATATTTCCTAATAAATCATTTTCACTTACTGAACTTACTGTTCCATCTAAAATACTAACTACATCAAATGAACCATCGCATCCATAAGAAATACCACTACTTTGTAAATAAGTATCTTCATAATATATGATAGAATTTTCCTGTGATGCTGCCTCATCTTTATAATCATAATAATCTTTTAAAATTTTTACATTTTCATCTGTATAAGGTCTTTTAATTACATTGTTTATGGCTACAACAGGTTCATTGTCTTCAAGAATAATTTTAGAAACATATTCCATATCAGGTTCTTGAAGTTGTGGTGCCGTTGCCGATTCAATTGAAAAAATTGCACCAAAAACTGCTACAAACACTAATCCATATAATACATATGCTACTGGTTTTTTTAATTTTCTTTTTGTCATATTTCCACCTCTATTTTAAGTTTTAACAATATGACAAAAATTATACAAAAAATTAATAAATTTTTTTAATTTCTACGCCTTGATAATAATATTTTAAAATCTCATCGTATTTATAACCATTTAAAGCCATACCTTGTGCTCCATATTGACTCATACCGACACCATGACCAAAACCCTTAGTATTAATTGTTATATTACTACCATCTTGCGAAATTGTAAAAAATGTCGAACGCAATCCTAACAAATATTGAACATCATCTCCACTAAACAATTTACCGTTAATATTAATTTGCTTGATACGACCTGTGCTAGTAGTACTTACTACATTAACATTTAAAACATCACTATATGTTAAACCTAAACGATTATAAAAATCACTTAAAGAAAAATAAAAATAATCGTTAAAAACAGGAGATACTTCTGCATCCCAAGTTGAAGCCACACTTTTTAAATATGGTTGTTGGGTAGGAAAAACCTCGCCACTATTTTCGGTATAACCTGTACTTGTTGAAAAAAATAATGCTTCTACAACACTACCATTACAATCTAAATATTCACCCTTTGTCTCTAAAACAGCCATTTTTGCTTTATTCAAATTATTTGTATAATCTGCTCCCCATCTATTTTTTAACTGTTCACTATCTAAATAAACTTGATTCATAACTGTATCGACTACATCATAATCTTTATTTTGATTATATTCAAGTTGCTTTAAAACATAACTACGAGCAGCTACTGCTTGGGCTTTTAAGGCGTCCATCTCAAAACTAATAGGAACCTCTCCTGATACAACACCGACAATATATTCTTCAATTGGTACCACATCGATAACACCAGTTGCCGAACGCAATATCCTAATTGTCATATTACTCATATATTTAAATTTAATTTCTTCCGGTTCACGAATAAAAATACTAATCATTATATATGGTATTAAAATTATTAAAATTGTAGTAAAAAT
Organism: uncultured Bacilli bacterium; assembly: GCA_947632295.1. Lineage (GTDB taxonomy): Bacteria > Bacillota_I > Bacilli_A > RF39 > UBA660 > CAJLIR01. The sequence goes on along the minus strand of CANROQ010000062.1, from coordinate 3,361 downwards.
TAACTTTTTCATTATTCTCACCATCATTCTAATTATATCTATGATGAAAATAAAAGATTATTCATTTTATTTTGTGACAAAAAAATTAAAAAATACAAAAAAAAAAGAAAATATATTTCATATCTTCTTATATCTTATCCAATCTTTGTACTTATAAAAAAATCCATAAAAAAGTTAACAAATAAATATGATAAGCTAATTGCTACAATAACATAAAGTAATCTTGATTGATAATAACGATTTTTCTTAAAAACATTTGTTAAATTTAAACTATCCAACGCCCAAATTACTAATGGAACGGTTACACAATATAAAATTGTTCTAATGTTCATAATTCATTATCTTTTCTACTCGACGATGATGTCTTTCTTCACTTGAAAATGGTGTTGTTAAAAATACTTCTATTATTCTTTTAATTTTATCAAAACTTAAATCTTTACTAAACGCAATTACATTAGCATTATTATCAATTCTTGTCAATCGTGTTTCTTTAATAGTATTTACTTTCGCACATCTTACACCCTTAACTTTATTACAAGCAATACTCATGCCTATTCCTGTACCACAAATTAAAATACCATAATCTATTTTTTTATTTTGAATTGCTTCGCCAATTTTAAAAGCATAATCGGGATAATCGTCTAATGGCTCAAAATTTTTTGGACCAAAATCAAGAATATTATAATTATTATCAGTTAAATAATTAATTATATTTTTTTTCAAATCAATACCATTATGGTCACACGCTATACCAATTTTCATATATATCCTCCAATTTTTTTTAGTATATGAAAAAATTTAATAATTAATTATTAAATCTTTTATTTTTTGCAAAATTAAGCATTAAACCTATAATTCCAATGAAACTAACACCAATAAATAACAAATATTTACCACTATTTATATCTAATGTTTTTGGATTAGTTATTCCTTGATTAGTTATTTTTGAATTAGTTGTTTCTGGATTAGTTTCGCTTGGATTTGATACAACATCATTAGAATTTGAATTTGATTCTTCATTGCTAGCATTATTATCTAATGATTGATTTGGTTCATCTTCATCAACTGCGGTACTTTTCATTGTATTATTAGAAGCCTTTAAACTTGGTGCAACTACTTCTGATTCAATAACATTATTAGAACCACCATATATATATTGATCAACTTTTCCTAAATCAATATATATTTCTTTTACATCTTCTGGAGGTAAATCCAAAAAATTAGTTGCTTCAATAGAAGAAGTTGTAACAATTTTAACCGCACCAGTTTCTTCTAATAAAGTTAAATCATCAGTATCTAGATTATAAGAATCTAAAATTGATGTAGTAACTTCTTGAAACAATAATGAATCAATAAAAGAATACATAAATCTAGCATCAAATTGCATACTATCATAATCTCTATCATTGATATAACTTACGACATTATCTTTATAATTAAATTTAATATTATAAGATAATTCATCATTATTTAAATCAATACTTAAAGAATTAGAAGTTTTGGTAATTTTTAAACCTTTACCATCACCACTGTCAACTTGCGCATCACCATATAATTCAATATACTTATCACAAAGGCTATCCCATGATAATACTTGGGCTGATGCATTTGATAATCCAAACATCCACATAGTTAAAAATATAAAACTAGCACATACAAACTTTTTCATAACAACACACCTCTCTACACAAAATTTATAGTTCATATATCTCCCTACAATGAAATAGTAACATAAAAAAAATAACTAAACAATAATTTAGTTATTAAAAGTTTTAGTGATTTACACTATTGTGTCAAATGAAATTTATTTGAAAATTTTATAATATTTTAATGAATGTATTAAAACAAACAAACCTAATAAAAAATCAATTAAATCAAAAAATACTATTGATAACATCATTAAAATGGCAACTATTATACCAATTATCCCTGCAATTTTTTCACCTTTGTTTGCTTGAAAATACGCTAATAATAAAAATACTGCATAAATCAAAGGCATAAAATTAAAATTTCCTTTACTCAAAGTATAACCAAAAAGTAATAGTTCTAATACAAATAATACTATCATATCATTTTTTAAATTTTTTTGAATTTTTTGTTTTTCTTTCATTTTACTTCCCATTTCTTTTTTATTTTAGCATAAAAAAATCTTGCAGTAAATAATATCATAGTTTACATAGAGGTGTAAATATGAATATTGAATTTAAAGATTTAAAAGAACTTTTGATTTTCAATATAAAATACTATCGATACAAAAACAATATTTCACAAGAAAAATTAGCCGAACTATCCATGCTAAGTCCTAGATACATAACTGATGTAGAACGAGGATTACATTGTCCAACTATCAATAAAATTCAACAAATTGCTAATTCCTTAAATATTGAACCTTATATATTATTTCAAAATTGCTATAGGGATATTAATATTATTAACAAAATGAAAAAAGCAAGACAATATAATCAAAAATCATAAAAAAAAAGAAACTAATCTCTAGTTTCCTCTAAAATCTTCATACCAATTTTTAACTTTTTCTTTTCCTGACTCATATAAATCACTAGCCGTATCCTTTACATCATTCCAAGTATTTTTATCATTTTCTTTTACACTTTCAATACTATCTAGAATATCTTGATATTTATCTTCGCCAACTTTTGAAATAATATAATCTTCTAAATTTTCTTTACCACTATTTAATAAATCACTAGCTTTTTCATATACATTTTTTGATGTTTCACCAATAGTTTCTTTATAATTTGGAAATTTTTTCATAATTAAAGCATCTAATTTTTGGGTTAATGTAATTACTTGTTTTTTAGTACTATCTTTTAGTTCTACAAAAGTTACATCTTTTATTGTTCCATTATAAAATATAAAATCAACAAAAGTTATAAAATATTCTTTACATTTTGCTTTAGCAGTTTCAACTTTTTCTGATGCCAAAAAATTATTAATATCTTGCGTTGCTTCATTAAAATAATTAATTACAATTTCATCTTTACTTAAATTTTGAATATTCTCACTATTACTATTATCTTTAGGTATTTCTACATTTGCTTCCATGTTTGGTTCTTCTACTTGTTCTACATTAGTTATTTCTTGATTTGTTTTAGTATCTTGGACCTTTTCATTAATTTGACTATTAGATGAATTATTTTGAGTTGTATTTAATTTTACTTGTTTTGTAATTTTTTTATCTTCCTTATCACAACCAGTTAAATTAACCAACAATATTCCACTTAATAAAATACCAATTAACATTTTTTTATTATACATTTTCACAATTCACCTCATTTAAGAAAAAAAGCAGCCTAGGCTGCATCTTTAATTCCATATTTACGATTGAACTTATCAACAGCTC
>CANROQ010000061.1 GCA_947632295.1 uncultured Bacilli bacterium | reverse complement strand
TACTACATTAGAACCTGATACTACATCCGAACCTGGTACTACATTCGAATCTGGTGTTACATCCGAACCTGGTGCTACATTCGAATCTGGTGTTACATCCGAACCTGGTACTACATTAGAATCTGGTGTTACATCCGAATCTGGTACTACATCCGAACCTGGTGTTACATCCAAATCTGGTACTATATCTAAACCAGGTGCTACATCCGAATCTGGTATATCATTTGAATTTGAATCATTTTCCAAATCATTATCTATATCAGGTATATTTTCCAAATTTGAACTTTGATCATCGATATCATTAGTATCAAATTTAAATTTAGCAGTATAAGTATTTTTAAAAAGTCCTTTTTTTACTTTAAAAATATAATTGTGATTAATATCTTTATTTAGTAAACCTGATAACCTATATTCAATATCATCAGTTGTACTTACTTCATCAATGTTTTTAATTTTCTTAGAGATTCTAAACCCAATCATATTATCTTGAGAATATTCTTCAATAGAAAATCCTTGTTTTTCTAATTCCTGTTTTTCAGTTCCATTTAATATTTCTTGATTGCCAAAAACTGTAGAATCAAAAGCATAAATTATTGAAAAATCCATTGATTTATTTTTTTTGATATTCATATCAGCATTAAATTTAACACAGCCCGTTAAAAATAATGTCAATATTGGCAATAATAATATACATTTTATTTTTTTCATTTTTTCATTCCTTTCAAATAATAAATAATGACTACCATGAGCCACCACCGCCACCACTAGAACCGCTACCAGAAGAACCACCGCCAGAAGATCCTCCACTGCTAGAACTACTAGATGAACTACTACTATAAGGACTAGAGCCCATTGCACTTGTAGCTGATACCATAGTAGAATTTATAAATGTTGCAAAAGTTGCGGCACTAATAATAGTTGAACTATTACACCACTTTGGAGATTGAAATCCAATTATTTCAAAATTTTTAATCCATTTGTCCGATACATCCAAAACATATGCATAAGGTAAAATATCGTAACAATAATTAGGATTTTGAAATACCATCGATTCTAATCTTGATTTTTCAGTTGTTTCTAAATACTTCTTAAAACTATATAATTTTCCTAATATCTCATTACCATACGCGGTTCGTTTAGGTAAATACTCTAAACATGCCATCATACCAAATACACATAACAATCCAAAAAAATATGCAATCAAGAAAAATAAGTTTTGATTCAATATTGGAAATACTATAAAAAACCAAGGTATTCCACCAAAACCAAGACCCCATAATAATCCAAATAATTTGGTAGCAATTAACGAATTTGTAGGCTTCCCATTTACATAAATTGTTTGAGAAGAACCAATCATAAATTTAAATAATAATGTAAAACCAAATCCTGGAAAAATTAAAGAAAATATCCATGAAGCATCAGCATCATAAATAATAAAAGGTGGAAGTGTAATTACCAAATATGTAGCAATAATCAGCAATATAATTATTATTTTTTTAGATGATGTTATAGGTTCAAATATTTTATTTTTATTTTCTTTACTATTTATATTAGTTAAAATTTGATTTATAGTAATATAAAATCTATTATATAAATCTTCTAATTTAACTTCAATCACATTATTATTATCTAATGTATTTTCAAAACTATTTGCACTAGCAAACAAACCATCTAAAAATAATTTTTCATTTATATTATTTCCATCATAATCACGTAATTTTCTTATCTTAAAACTTTTTGTTTTTGAAAATAGAGAATTCTCATCAGTTTCTATTATTTCTACATAACCCTTATTTGCTAAATAAATCAATAATGATGTAACATCACGAATATCAGCTTTACCTTTATATAAAAAACCAACTTCCAAACTATTAAATTCTTCGGGAGGATAAAATGTTGGTATTTCAACTACTTTTTTATCACGACCATATTTATACCATATAAAAATAGATATCAAAACAAAGAAAATTGGTAACAAATATATTAAATAAATTACATAATCACTAATTGTTGTAGAAAAATATCCTTTTGGTAATTCACACCTAACAGTTAAAGCTTCACCAGCATTTAAAATTCCATCATAATACCCTGATATAACATTGTCTTTGATATCATATTTAACATTTTCATTAGATGTAGAACCTTTTATACCTGATGAAAACCCTAATTTCGATTTATCGAAATCTTTAGGCATCGTTATACTAAAAGTAACATTACCAATAATAGTATCCCACTTATCACCAATAATATTATAATAAAATTCATCAATATTTTTTAATGGATCTCTACCTATATCATATTTATATCGAATAACATAGATTTGTTCTCCTGTAACTGTACGATTAGGAGAACCAATTTGGATTTTATAATTACCATCTTGTTTAGAAGTTGAATATTCATTATTAACTTCTAAATTAGATATTATAACACTATTGAAAGACTTTGTTGAATCTAAACGCTCAATCGAATTTACCATTGGAATTATTCTATATATTCCATGTCTAGGAGTATTAAAATAAGCTGTAATAGTTTCAGTAATATCAAAGGTGTTATCTTCGTTTACAATCACATTAACATCGTAAGAATTAATAACATAATCATTATTTGGATAAAGCAATTGTAACGAATTTTTATCTTTATTTGTATTTACATCTATACTTGGTATTACATTAGAATTACTTTCATTATTATCTACTAATGGATTATCAATATTAGCATCTATTTTTCCAGATAGTATTGAAAAAGATAGTTGATAATATTTAATATCAGTAGCCGTTACATTTAAATCACTAGCTAAACTATGAAGATTATAATATATCGTTGTATTACCATCAATAGTTACATTTTTAAGATCACTTGCAATTACATTTTGATTAACATCATAATAAAATATATCTACTTGTAATTCTATTTTGTTAGAATTAAAGTTAGTAATATTCCCCATAAAACCAATTTCTTCATTAGCAGCATTTCCATAATAATCATAATCTAAATTTTCAAAATAAATACCATCATTATAAATCGAAAATTCATCGTTTGTAGATTTGATTCCACTATTATTTTGTAGCGCAAATATAGGTGGTATACTAAAAATTATAGATAAGATTAAAATAAATAAAAATAACCTAATTTTTTTCATTATTAACCCCTTATTTTTTTACTCACTTATTATAAAGTTACATATATTTATGTTTATTAACCTATTATATAAATTATACCATAAATTTTAATTATATTGTGAATAAAATTAAAATAACTTTAGAAAATATTTATACAAAAAATACTTTTTAAGTTATAATTACTCATAACTATAAAAAGTATTTTTATCTATTCAGCACTTTTAGACAATTTAACTTCTAAATTTTTGATTTTTCCATCACGATAAATTTTTATTTTAACTGTATCATCCACATTATATTTATATAATAAGAAACGCAAGTGAGCCGAATTTTCTACTTCTTCGTCATTTATTTCTAAAATGACATCACCTTTTCTCAAACCTGCTTCTTCAGCTGGATAGCCATCTTCAACGCTAGCAACGACAGCACCTCTATCAACTTCTTCATCTAATTCAATCTTATTATAATAAAGTGTAAATGTATTCGTTGCATCAATTAATGAAACACCTAATACCGGTCTTAAAACTTTTTCACCTTTTTCGATTTTATCGATAACTGACATAGCAATTTCAATAGGAATTGCAAAACCCATACCTTCTATTTCATCCTCTACTAATTTAAGTGAATTAATACCTATAACTTCACCTTTCATATTAACTAAAGGACCACCACTATTACCAGGATTTATGGCAGCATCAGTTTGAAGAACCTGCATCATAGATTGCCCACTAGATGATGAAGGAACGGTAACCAAACGATCCTTACCAGATAAAATACCTCTAGTTACAGTACCAATATATTTTTTTCCTAATGGTGAACCAACTGTGAAAACAGCATCACCTAATTCCATTTCAGTACTATCACCAATCTTGGCAACTTTTAAAGCAGCCGATTTTTCAATTGACAAAACAGCTATATCAGCATAATCATCACTACCAAGCAATTTAGCCTCAACCGTTTGTCCAGCCGTATTTGTAACCTGAATTTTAGTAGCATTTTCAATAACATGATAGTTAGTAATAATATAACCAGCATCATCAGTTATTTTATACACAAAACCTGTTCCTGTTCCAAGTGAATTACTATATGCTTCAATAATTACAACCGCATCATAAATTTCATCGATTGATGATTTCATTGAATCTGTCTCGGTTATTGTAACATCTTTAACTACTGTTTCTACTTCGTGATCTTCCATAGGAAAATAATGATAAACAACAATAGTACCACATACACCAACCATTAGAGATAACACAATTGTTATAATATAACTTATTCCTTTTTTCAAATTATCACCCTCTATAAATCTGCTATATTTCTCCAATTATCAGGAAAACCAATTTTATTTAAGATACTATTAAGTGAAACTGTATCAACTTTACTATCTAAAATATCAATTTCATAACCAATTTCAAAAATAATATCTCTAAATTCTCCTTCACTAAGCATTTTTTTCATAATAATCAAAATCGCATATAAATCATTTTTACCATAAATATATTCATCATTTTCATCTTTAGAAATTTCTAATATACGATGATATTCACAATCAGGTATAACACGATTTGTCCTATGATCATACAAAATATCTTCATGTGCACACAAATTTCTAAAATTTGCTAAAAGCGCTAAATAAATAGATAAACTTTGTACATCTAACTTATAAAAATTGGCGATATCTAATTGGTCCTCATATTTTAATATACAAAATAATTCAGAAATAATACCAAAAGATAAAACTTTTACTAAAATCCACATTGGTATATAACCATAATTGCTTATATAATGTAGAGTTGCTGAATGTTGTCTTCCATTCACTCTAATTTGACGTTTCATCTTACCTAAAATATCAAATACTTGTCTTGAACGCGATGGATCTTGTGTAAAATTATCTGGATTAAGATAATCTTTATCCTTAAAACCATATTTTTTAGACAATTGATAACTCATAATCGATTTAATATTATTTTCAATAATTAAAATATATTTAAAAATAATATTACGAATACCTCGATCAAACAGGAAAGTAGCATATAACTCCTCAAATGTTGTTCCAGGTATAAATTTATCTTTATTCGTCGTTGTAAACATATGTCGATAACCATTAATAAAGAAATAGTTTTCACGAAACAAAATTCTTTTTGCTTCATCTTCATCATTAATAACTAAACCTTTAGAACGCATGATCTCAATTTGCTCATCAAGATTTTTAAATATTTTGGACTTCATAAAATCACCTATAAAAATTATAACACACTAAATATGAAAAAAATATGTTTTTTTTGTGTAATATTTTTCATATTTTAATCTTTTACATTTATTTACTAAAAAATACATAAAACAAAAAGTAACTGCATCATAACAGTTACTTTTATATTATTATTTTCTTTTTACATTAAATAAATATATACCACTACCAATTACAACCACTAGTACTATACCAATAACTATAAGACTAAAGTAATTAAAAGATTTTTCTTCAGTTACTTCAGTTGTATTATCAGTAATTTTATCACTATCTATAACTGGTTTAT
>CANROQ010000060.1 GCA_947632295.1 uncultured Bacilli bacterium | reverse complement strand
AGATGTGGATGGAAGAAGAGGAAAATTATGATGCTGCTTATGAAGATGGTGTTAATGTTGGAATTGCTCAAGGTAAGACTTTAGGTATTACCCAAGGTGAAAAAAATAAAACTATCGATATTGCTAAAAACATGTTAGAAGAAAAAGTAGATATTGCACTAATTTCAAAATATACCAATTTATCCATAGAAGAAATAAATGCTTTGAGATAAAATAATTGTTAATATAAATTATTAAAAAATTATAATGAATTAAAAACATTATAATTTTTTTTGATTGATTTATTGCAAAATACAAAATATATATCTAATACTTTTTATAGAATGATTAAATTTTGCAATTTTTTTCTTTTTAAAGAAGGAGTTTTACATTAAAAAATTGTAAAATAAATATGAGAGCAAAATATTGGCAAATTCAATATAAAAATAAATATATTAAAATAATGTTTTTATTTATATTTCGACAAGATATTTCATCTTGATGATAGATAATAAAAATGGTGATAATATATGAATTGGAAAACTGCTTTATCAGTTGTATTTGCTGTAATTGTAGGTTTTTTAATGGGTAAGTTTATGCTTAACCAATATAATTCAGAATATGAATTAGCCCCAGTTTTTAATCAAAATAGTGATAAGTATTATTTTTTACGTCAAGGTGAATATGAAAGTTTTGAAGATATGGAACAAAATATGATGGGTTTTGATTATTATATTTATGATGAAAAAGATAATAAATTTATTACTTATGTTGGAATTACAAAAGATTATGATAATATGATTAAAATACAAGGATATTTTACAAATGCTGGATATACTATATATGTAGATGAAATAAATTTTAAAAATGAGGCTTTTTCTGTTTTAGTTGATCAATACGACCAGATGTTGCGAGAAACGGAAGATAATTTAACAATCAAAGGAATTTGCACACAAGTTTTAGCAAAATATGAGGAGTTGGTTATAAAGAGTGACGATTCTAATTAAAGATATACCAAAAAATGATCGACCAATTGAACGATTAATTAATAATGGTGTCGAATCATTAAGTAATGTTGAACTTTTAACTATTTTAATTAAAAGTGGAACCAAAGAAAAATCGGCCAAAACGCTAGCCGAAGAAATATTAAAAAATATTGGTAATATTCAAGAATTAAAAAAAATTAATCTAGAACAATTAAGTAAAATAAAGGGTATTGGTCATAAGAAGGCGGCAAGTATTTTAGCCGCTTTAGAATTGGCTAAACGCATAAATAGTAATTGTGAAACATTAAATAATCAAAAAATTACTGATAGTAGTTTAGTTTTTGAATATTACAAAGATAAAATAGGTGATAAATTACAAGAACATTTTTATTGCTTGTATTTAAATACTGCTAAAAAAGTTATTAAAGATAAATTATTATTTATTGGGACAATTAACCAAAGTATTGTGCATCCTAGAGAAATTTTTAAGGAAGCCTATTTACTTAGTGCTTCGAGTATTATTTGTGTTCATAACCATCCTGCTGGTTCTATCTTTCCAAGTAAGGAAGATATTAATTTAACGAATAAATTAGTCGAAATAGGTAATTTATTAGGAATTAAAATAATTGATCATGTGATTATTACAAAGGATAATTATTATAGTTTTTTTGAGAATAATGATATTAGGTGATAAAATGCGAAAAAAGAAAAATGAAAAGAAAAAGATTATTATATTAACTAGCATTTTAATAGTTATTTTATTAGCGTTAGTTATTATGTTAGATGATAGTAGAAAATTAACTAAACCGGAAATTATTATTAAAGATGCTGTTTTTGCATTTAGTAATTTTATATCGCAACCTCTTTTTATAATAAAAGATAAAATTTTTGCCACATCTAAAACTAATTATCAAACTGAAGTAAAAGAAATAGAAAATATTGGAACTGATAATGAAATATTAAAGGAAAATATTGAATTAAAATCATTACTTGAATTAAATAATACTTTAAGTGAGAGAAAGCATATTAATGCTACTGTAATAAATCGTAACATAGACTATTGGTTTAATGAATTAACAGTTGATAAGGGCAGTAGTGATGGTATCAAGGAAGGTATGGCCGTTATTAATAATCATGGCTTAATTGGTAAAATTGTAAAAGTAAGTAAAAATACTAGTACGGTTAAATTATTGACTGACGAGAATATGGTTAATAAAATATCGGTTAAAATCGAATATGAAGATCGTTTTGTCTATGGACTTTTAACTGATTATCAAGATGATACTTTTATTATAAATGGTATCAGTAATAACATTAATATAGATGAAGGGGCTAAAGTTACAACTAGTGGTCTAACTGATTCATTTCCAAGTGGAGTATTAATTGGTTTTGTAAGTAAAGTAACAACTGATAATTTTGATTTAGCCAAAACCTTAAAAGTAAAAAGTGATATCGATTTTAATGATATTTATTATGTTACTATTTTAGATAGGGAGGCAGGTAATAATGATTAAAATTTTTTTAGTTATTATTATATCTTTTTATTTAGAATCTAATATATCACTTTTTATTGATTATTCAACTAATTTTTTTAATATTTTATTTGTATTGTCATCACTTGTAATTATTTCAAAATTAGTTAAAGATAACATGAAATTTTATTTATTATCTAGTATAATAGGTTTAATTTATGATATTTTATTTACATCAAAATTAGGTTTTAATTTACTAATATTTTTACTTATAGCCATATTTATTAAAAATAGTGATAAATTTATAAAATCAAAAATTATTCAATATTTAAGTGTTATTATAATTTATCGATTAATAAGTTATAGTATTTTACTTTTAACTGGTTATTTGCATTTTAATTTATTTATTTTATTTAAATCGATTTATAGTTCATTAATTTTAAATTATATTTATATAATGCTACTTTATTTTATATTTTGCCATCAAAAATAGTATTGAAAAATTAAAATAGTCTAAATTTTAATTTTTTTCATATAAATTATTAGGTGATAATGATGGACAACGATATAAATAAAATTAAATTAGAAATAAAGGCGAAAAGACTCAGTAATTATGAAACTAAAAAAAATAATAGTAATAACAATTTTTTTTATAAATTTGGTCTAAAAGTATTATTTGTTATTTTGTTAACGATTTCTATTTTAATTATTTTAAAAAAATATCCTAATTTAAAAGAAAAATTTTATACAGAAGTCTATGAGAAAAATATTTCTTTTGCATCTATTAATAATTTATATAAAAATACATTTGGTAATCCAATTCCTTTTAGTAATTATTTTGAAAGTAAAACAAAGCCTGTTTTTAGTGAAAAATTACATTATTATCAAAGTTCTAAATATCAAGATGGCGTAAAATTAGTTGTCGATAAAAATTATTTAGTTCCATCATTAGAAAGTGGCATGATTGTATTTATAGGTGATAAAGATAATTATCCTAATACGGTTATTATCGAGCAAGTCAATGGTATCGATGTTTGGTATTCTAATCTAGAAAATATTAATGTTAATTTATATGATTATATTGATAAAGGATCATTAATTGGATCAACAATCGATGATAATCTATATTTAGTTTATAAAAAAGATGGGAAAGTTTTAGATTATAATGATTATATTTAAAATTCATCTATTATATTGGCTTATGGCTTTCATTTGTGCTTTTTGTGGTTATTTTAAAAATTTTCTTTATTTTAGTTTATTGATTGTAATTCATGAATTAGGACATTTTACTGGAGCAAAAATATATCATTGGAAAGTAAAAAAAATTGTATTATTACCTTTTGGTGGTATTACTATTTTTGATGAATTTTTAAGTAAAAGTTTATTTGAAGAATTTGTTATTTTAATTTTAGGGCCTTTATTTCAAATAATTTTTTATATTTTTTATAGTAAAATTTTTGGCTTCAATGAAATTTTATGCAATTATCACTATGCCTTATTATTATTTAATATGCTACCTATATTTCCTCTTGATGGTTATAAATTATTAAATTTATTTTTAAATCGTTTTATTTCTTTTAAATTGAGTCATTTATTATCTATTTTACTTTCGTTTATAACTATTATTTTGGTATTTTTTTTACTCATTTTAAAACATTTTAATTTTTTACTTTTTTTAGCGTTTATCTTTTTAATATTTAAAAATATTGAAGAAATTATAAATCATAATTTAATTTTTAATAAATTCTTACTTGAAAGATATCTATATATTCTTAATTTTAAGAAAACAAGGATTATAAAATCTAATAATTTAAAAAAAATGCATCGAAATTATAAACATTTATTTTATTATGATAAAAAATATGAAACAGAAAAGCAAATTTTAAAGAAAAAATTTGACATTAAACATAAATTGTGTTAAAATTTTTTATTGTGTAGAGCCTCTCTCTACAACCGCACAAAAAAGGTTTTAAACAATTATTTGTACCTTAATGGCGAGTCTTAGATTATAATAAAGGAGGTTAAGAATGAAAGCAGTAATTGAAACTGGTGGAAAACAATATACAGTTGAAGTTGGTACAGTTCTTTATGTTGAAAAATTAGACGTAGAGGCTGGTAAAACTGTAAAATTTGATAAAGTTTTAATGGTTGATGACCAAGTTGGTACTCCATATTTATCTGCTACAGTAACAGCTGAAGTTGAAAAACATGGAAAAAATAAAAAAATCAAAGTTTATAAATACAACCAAAAGAAAAATTATCATAAAACTCAAGGACATCGTCAACCATATACTAAAGTTGTAATTAAGAAAATTGAGTGTAAATAAGATGATTAAAATAACGGTTAATTATTCAAATAATCTTGTAAGTGAGATTGTAATTGAAGGACATTCAAATTATGAAGTATCAGGTAAAGATATTGTTTGTGCAAGTGTCAGTAGTATTGCGATAACAACAATAAACGCAATTATAAGACTAGATGATAAAGCATTAGCATATCAAGAAAAAGATGGTTACTTAAATTTAAAAATTTTAAAACATAGTAACTATATTGATACATTAATTTTGAATATGTTAGATTTATTTAAAGATTTAGAAAAACAATATAAAAAATATATTAAAATTAAATAAGAGGAGGTGTATCATGAATTTAATGCAATTAAACATTCAATTATTTGCGCATAAAAAAGGACAAGGTTCAACTAAAAACGGTCGTGATTCAATTGCTAAAAGATTAGGAGCAAAGGCTGCTGATGGCGAATTTGTAACAGGTGGTTCAATTCTATATCGTCAACGTGGAACTAAAATATATCCTGGTAAGAATGTTGGAATTGGTTCAGATGATACCGTATATGCTAAAATAGATGGCTATGTAAAATTTGAAAGAATGGGTAAAGATAAAAAACAAGTTAGTATTTATCCAGAAAGAGTATAAATAATTATATAATAATTAAGATTATTGAAATTTCAATAGTCTTTTTTTGTATATAAATTTATTTAAACAAAAAATTGATTTATATCTTATATAAACTAATCTTTATTTTTATACAAAAAACTTGCAATTTTAAAAAATTATATTATAATAGTTGTCATTAAATTATTAGTTATTTTGGGGGTTATTAACATGATTGATGATTTAAAAATAATAAAGAAAAAATATGGCGAAAAATTGAGTCATTTGTGTCGTGAATTATTTCCAACTATATTGGAACAAGAAGGTTTATTATCCACATTATTAATGGAAAATTTTGCTGAAAGTCACCTTTTGTATGATGA
>CANROQ010000059.1 GCA_947632295.1 uncultured Bacilli bacterium | reverse complement strand
ACTATTTCATATACAACTTTTTCTCTCTCATCAACCGTTAATACTTTATGTCGTCCCAATAATTGACTTCGACCTAATTGTTCTAGAACATTACGAATTTCTGGTTGAAAAATAACGATTAGAGCAAGTGGTCCCCAAGTTACTACATAATCTAATAAATAATCAATTGTCGTCAAATTCAATTTATAACTTACTAGTTTTAAAACCAAAATGATTAAAACGCCTTTAAATAACATAACCATTTTTACGTTTTTTCTAAGATTTTTTAATATATAATATAATACTAACCAAACGATTAATACATCTAATAATTTCTTTAACAAATCTATTATTCCATCGACTGTCATGTCATACCTCCAATACCATGTTTATATTATATCATGAATATGTTTAAACACCAATCTTTTTTCATGCAAAAAAGATTAAAAAAACTAAAGTGATTTTAGTTTTTAAAATTTCCAAATATCATCGGCTTCATTTACATTATCATCAGTTTGTGCAACATCATCTAGATTAGGTAAATTCATTTCTACAACATCTTGGACATTTTCAGTATTACTAGATGATGGTTCTTCATCATTTAGTAATTTTTCGTCTTGTACATCATCATTTGATAATGATACAGTTTGATTATCTAGGTTAATATCATTTGAAATTGTTTCATCTTGTACATCAAGATTAATATCATTTGATAATTCACCATCTTGTATATCATTATTTACATTATTTGACAATTCTTCAGTTTGAACATCAAAATTGATATCATTTGTTGATGTATCTTCTATTATATCATTTTCTATATTATTTGCTGATGCTTTTAATTCATCAACATTTTTAATACTAATTGCTTTTTTTCTTTTTTTCTTTTTTAAATCTTGAGTTGGTTCATTTTCAACGATAGGATTATCTAAATCTTCCAATTTTAAATTTTTAATCTTTTCATTTATTTCATCTAATTTTAAATTAGTAGTTGTTTCTAATTCTAAATCAGCTGGTTCCTCAATTGGAACATCATTTTCTTCTATATTAAATTGTTCAATTTTTGATTTAGTTTTAGATTTCTTACTTTTACTCTTTGGTTTTTCAGGTTCACTTACTTGATTATCACCATTATCAACTGCATCATTAATAGAAAGTTCTTCAATATTTTCTACATTTTCTACTGCATTATTTTCACTTGGCATGTTTTCAAAATCAGTAGTTGCATCATTAATAACAAATGTATTATCAACAATATCATTAATTTCTTCAATAACTGAATTATCTATTGCCTCCGGTTGAATATTATTTCCTGAAACCTCTTGAGTAGGCACTTCTTCGATTTTTAAGTCATCTATAGTATTAGCATTTTCTAATGGAGCATTTAAATCTTCTATAACTACTTCTTCTTGATTGTAAGGATTTTTCATAGTATTTTGATCGATAATATTAAAATCATCTAATTCTTCAACTTCTTCAATTTTCATATCATCAACTGTAAAATCATTTGGAGTCGCATCACCAAAAGGAGCATACAAATCCTCACTTATTCCTAATTCCTCATTAGTTTTATTAGGATTTTGATTGACATCACCAACCATAAGTGCACCATCATTGAAATTTGCAACCATTTCGTTAAGGGTTTTTGGTTGAGTCATATTAACATTATTATCTAAATTTTCTTCTAATATTTCTATATCGTCATTATTAGTATTTGTTGTTTCAACTTTGTTATTTTTATTATTTTTGTTATTGCGTTCAGCAACTTTTTTCCCAAATTCTGTTTTTTGAGCAATATAACCAATAAGTGTCATCACTGCTACTACCGCAATAATAATTATCACCGTCATATTTTCTTGTATAAAAGTATTAATATCCATAAAAACACCCTTCCTATTCTATATAATAATATCACGTTTCCTAAATTTTAACAATACTTATCTTTCAAGATAATCTTCGCCTTTAAATGGTTCAGTTCTAAGTAGGTCACGATAATTTTGTTGACGTAATACCTCATAAACCATGATAGCAACTGAATTAGACAAATTCAAAGCCCTAATATTTGCGTTCATTGGAATACGCATACAATGGTCCAAATGTTTACACAAAATTTCTTTTGGTATTCCCGTACTTTCCTTACCAAAAATTAAATAAATATTTTCATTTGTATTAGAATAATCAAAAGAATCATGAGGCTTCTTACCATATCGTGTCAAGAAATAATAAGTACCTTTATTTTTTTGTTCAAAATCTAAAAAATTTTCATATACAGTATAATCACAATGGTCGATATAATTTACACCTGAACGTTTTATATATTTATCTTCAAGTGAAAAACCAAGTGGTTTAATCAAATGCAATTTAGTTCCAGTTCCGGCACAGGTACGCATTATATTTCCTGTATTACCAGGAATTTCTGGTTCAAACAAAACGACATTTATCATGCTTGTCCAACTACTCCGCGATTATAAAAGAAATCTTTGACATCATCGATATTTATATCTTTTTTACTGCTATATAATACTGCATTAATTTTACCATTTTCCATAATTAAGACATTAGGAAAATTACCTATTTGAACATTTTTTAAATTATCAGCAAAATATTTTGTTTTAATGTTATCAAAAAATTTATCAGCTACTTGTTCTAAATCAACAAATACCATATTTTCTTTTAAATTATTTTCAATCAATAATTCTTTAAAACTTTGCTCAAAATTTTCAATAGTTTCATCTTTACTACTAGCTAGATAAATAATACTATTGTCATGTTCTAATGTATAGTTTTCAAATTCTTCTTCATTTACACTAACTAAAAATTCTGACATAATTGTATTTTTTTGATGAAAATCTTTGTTTACTAGATACCAATTTCTAATGATTAAAACTAAAGCAACTGTTATGATAACTAACAAACCATATATCACATAATTTTTGGTTGGTATTTTGGTACTCTCTTTTTTTTGTGTCATATATATCGACCTTCCATTCTTCTTTAATTTTATCATATTAAATTAAGTAAATCAATTAAAAATATTAATTAATATGATATAATAAGTTAGGTGGTATTATGCTTTTAGAAAACCTAGAAAACAATGCAATTTTAATTGTACCTAATAGTATAAAAGAAAAAATATTGTTAGAAATTAATAATTCTAGTAAATTAATAAATGTAAAATTTATGAGTTTAGATGAATTAAAGAAAAAATATTATTTTGATTACACAACTGAAAGTATTTTTTTCATTATGAAAAAATATAATTATAATTATGACTTTGCTTGTAATATAATTGACGATTTATATTATGTTGAATTGACTGATTATGAAAATGATAAATTAAATTTACTTGTAAAAATCAAAAATGATTTAATCGCTAATAATTTATTAATTTTTGATGATATTTTTAAGTTCAATATTAAAAACAAAGCAATATATGTATATGGTTATGATTATATAAATAAATTTGAACAAAAACTTTTAAAGAATGTTGGCGCTAAAATTATTCAAGCAAAAACAAATAATTATACTCATGATATATATAAATTTGAAACAATTACTGAAGAAATCGAATTTTTAGCCAATAAAATTTGTGAATATCTTCTAAATGGTACAGCCATAAAAAATTTAAAAATAATTAAACCTAGTAGTGAATATCTACCAATTATTAACCGCACTTTCAAAATGTTTAATATTCCAATCAATATTACTAATGATTACTTATTTTCACTTAAAATTAGTCAAGATTTTTTAAATATGTTAGATAGTAATATAAACACTACCTTGGAAAACTTAAAAAATACTATCGATCAAAATGATGAACTTGCTTTAATTGAATATAACCAAATTGTAAAAATTTGTAATAAATATAATTGGTGCAACAATTTTAAAGATATTAAAGATTTATTAATTGCAGAATTAAAAATGACAAAAATAGAAATACCTAAATTAAATAATTCTATCGAATTAGTAGAGTTAGAAAATAATTATTTTAATGACGATGATATCGTTTTCTTAATAGGTTTCAATCAAGCAAATTATCCTAAGTTTTATAAAGATGATGATTTTATAAGTGATAAATTAAAAAAGATTTTAGGAATCGATTCAACCACAGAAAAAAATGAAGCTAGTTATAAAACATTGATAAAAAATATTCAAAATATAAAAAATTTATATATTTCTTATAAATTACAATCACCTTTTAATACTTATTATAAATCACCAATAATTGATGATTTAAATTTAAAAATTATTAAATATGAACCTAGAGAAGTACATTATTCTATTTTAAATGATAAATTAAAATTGGCTAAAGAATTAGATAATTATCTAAAATATGGAGAAAAAAGTAATGATTTAGGTGTATTACTAAATACATATAAAATTATTGATTACAAAACTTATGACAATCAATATTCCAAAATTAATGAAGATATATTTCGAAAATATTTAAATAATAAATTATCTTTATCATATTCAAGTATTAATAATTTTTATCGTTGTGGTTTTAGATATTATGTTGAAAATATTTTAAAATTGCAAATTTCTAATAACGAATTTAATTTATTTATTGGAAATTTATTTCATTATATTTTAGCTATGATGTATAATGCTAATTTTGATTTTGAAAAATGTTTTGAAGAATATTGTCAAAATAATTATAAAGTAACGACATCTAAAGAAAAATTTTTCATTAATAAATTAAAAAAAGAATTAATATTTATTATCGATGTTATCAAAGAGCAAGATAAATATACGACATTTGATAATTACTTATTTGAAGAAGTCGTAAAAATTGATTTGTCAAAAGATAATTACGATATTACTTTTAAAGGAATTATCGATAAAGTTATGTATAAAAAGGACAATGAAACATTAATTTCTATTATCGATTATAAAACAGGAAATCCTGATTTAAATTTAAATAATATTATTTATGGATTAGATATGCAGTTATGTATATATGCCTATTTAAGTTCCAAAATGAAAAAATTTGCTAATCCAAAATTGGTTGGAATTTATTTACAAAAGATTTTAAATGGTAATTTTAATATCGAAAAAAATAAAGAATACTTAGATATTAGAAAAGAAAGTTTAAAATTACAAGGTTATAGCACTAATGATGAAAAAATCTTAAAACAATTTGATACAACTTATATGGATAGCAAATTAATTAAAAGTTTGAAAATTGGCAATAATGGTTTTTATGCTTATAGTAAAATTTTTGATCAAGCCATGTTAAATTCTTTACTTAAAATTGTCGATAATAACATAAATCAAGCACGAGATAAAATTTTAAATCGCGAATTTTTTATCAATCCTAAAAAAATAGGTATTAAAAACTTGGTAGGCTGTGAAAATTGTAAGTATAGAGAATTATGCTTTATGATGGAAGAAAATATTATTAATTTAAAAGAATACAAAAAATTAGAATTTTTAAAGGATGATGCTTATGAACTTAACTAGTGAACAATTAGATGCTGTCAATTTTGACAATACTTCCATTATTGTAAGTGCAGGGGCCGGTAGTGGTAAGACTGCCGTTTTAACAAAACGTGTCATTCGTAAAATTAAAGATGGTTGTAACATTAATGAATTATTAATTTTAACTTTTACAAATAAAGCTGCTAATGAAATGAAAGAACGTATTAGAAAAAATTTAAAAAAAGAACAAGAATTTAAAAAACAATTAAATTTAATTAACGAAGCCTATATAACAACTTTTGATAGTTTTGCGCTATCCATTTTAAAAAAATATCACTATATTTTAAATTTACCAAAAAATATTAACATTGCCGATGCTAGTTTAATTTATTTAAAAAAACAAGAAATAATCGATGAAATATTTGAAAATTTATATAAACAAAATAATCCTTTATTTTTAGAATTAATCGATAAATTTTGTGTAAAAGATGATATAGAAATTAAAAAAGGTATTTTAGATATATTTGATAGTGTTAATTTATTAATCGATAAAGATAGTTATTTAAATAATTATTTAGACAGTTTTTATGAGTCAAAAAATATCGATAGACTGATTAAAAAGTTTGAAGATTTAATAAAAAACAAATTTGATAAAATTACCATCTATTTAGAAGAAATTTCTAATCTTGATTATGATTATTATGAAAAAATAAATAATGTTTTAACTAAATTATTAGAATCTAACACTTATGATGAAATAAAAGAAAATATTCATATTAGACTACCTAATTTGCCAAAAAATTGTGATGAAGAATTAAAATCTAATAAAACAAATATTAGTGATATTATTACCGAAATTCAAGAAATGTTAGATTATGACAATACTACTGATATTGTAAGTTCTATAATTTCGACAAAAGATTATGTCAAAATTATAATTGAAATTTTAAAAATATTAGATAAAAAATTATGGGAATATAAAAACTATAATAAT
>CANROQ010000058.1 GCA_947632295.1 uncultured Bacilli bacterium | reverse complement strand
ATTGTATCATAATTAAAATTATATTTCAATACTACAATTTTTCACCATTTAATAACTAAATCTAAAGTTTTCTTAATTTCTTTAGTTAAATAACCAATTAATATTCCAGTTGGTAAGGCTAAAATTAAGGCTATAGCCATATAATAAAACATATTGATATTATAAAATAAAACTGCGATAATAATTTGTCCTAAAGTATGACTAATCGAACCGATAATACTAACACCTATAATTGATAATTTACTAATTTTTTTAAATAAGCACATCATCACAACACTCAATATGGAACCACCTAAACTAAAGAAAAATGTCATACTAAATAAACCTGTTCTAAGTATACCTACTAAAAATACTCTTAAAATAGCTACTAACAAGGCATCTTTAAAACTATAAGTATAGATAACTAATAAAATAACGATATTGGCAAGACCTAATTTAAAACCAGGAATCATTCCATTAAACAAAGGAATAAAACTTTCAATTATGTTTAAAACAACTGATAGCGCTAATAACATCGCAATACGACTAATTTTTTTGATTTCCAAACTATCACCTCACGACAGTATCCAATTCTTCTTGTTTAGATGAAACAATTTTAATTACAATTTTATTGGGCAAGCAAACAATACTTTCATAAGACTTTTCAATAAAACCTTGCCTACTACATAAATGAAGTGGACTATCTTCTTCCTCTACTTTAATTTTGCCATCTTTTTTGATAATTTTAACCGGTCCATTATAGCCATTAACTATATATTCTTGCTCACTTTTATCAGTTAAATCAATACTTAATACTAAATTATTATCATAATAAACTAAAGCACTCTTAGAAGTATCATTACCAATAATAGCTATCACAAATAAAACTATGATAGCTATTATTAAAATAATTATAATTAGTTTTATATCACTTTTATTCATACTTTTTAATTCCTGAAGATTTAACTACTTTGTTATCATTAGTATACCAAATAGCCTCAACCGAAGGAAATTGTTTGATGTATTCTTGACCATCTTCAACGCTCATTAAAAACAAAGTTGTCGATAAAGCGTCACCTAGCATAGCGTCATTTGTAATAACGGAAACGCTTTTCATATAATTAGCAGGCATTTTAGTATTTGGATCAATTATATGATGATACCTTTGGCCATCATACTCATAAAAACGTTCATAGCCACCACTACTAGTTACAATACAATTTGAAAGATTTAATTTTAATTCTTTTTTACCATCTTTTATAATACCATTAGCATTATCTGGATCTTGAATTCCTACCGTATATTTACCACCATCGGAATTAACACCAGCTAGTACAGTTCCACCTACATTAATTAAATAATGGTCGAAATTAATACTTTGTAAATAATGATGAACAACTTCAGTAGCATAACCTTTAGCAATACCACCTAAATCAAGATTAACATCACCAGTCAAAATAGTATTATCATCATACAAAACTACTCTTTTAATATCTAAACCGGCGATTTTAAATAATTCTTCATCGGTTGGAATACCTTCTTTTTTATCACGATATCCCTTCCATAAATCAGTAAGTAGACCAATATTGATATTAAATAAGCCATTACTTTTATAATACCAATTAACACTATAATCCAAAATATTATAAAGATCTTGATCTATTTTCAATTTACTAGCATCATTTGTATGATTAATAGTATAAACATTATTAATACCTTCATAAGAATTATATCTATCAGTTAATTCATGATAATGTTTATAAATTTTTTCGATTTCACCGATAATTGTATTAGCCTGATTTTCATTATTACTATAAAGCTTAATATCAATTACCGTATCCATATAATTAAGGGTTTTAGTAAATTCTTTTAATTTTAAACTATTTATTTTTCTAATAACAAAAACAACTCCTAAAATAATAACAATAAAGATAATCAATAAAATTAATAATTTTGGAATAACACCCTTTTTAAATTTTCTTTTTTTTGTCATATTTTTTCACCATAATCATTATAACAAAAAAAGTGACAAAAATCTATCACTTTATTTATTATAAATACTAACAAATTTTGAACCATATTTTTTATGCTTTAATAAAACAAAATTATCGTTTTTAACTTCTTCTATTTCATATTCACACATAATAATACCATTATCATTTAATAAATTATTTTCATCAATATAAACTAATATATCGTTAATTAAATTTAATTTATATGGCGGATCTAATATTATTAAATCAAATTTAATATCTTGTTCTTTAAAAAGTTTTAACGCTTGTTTATAATTTTTAAAAAATAACTGATAATTATTATCTTTTAACTTACTTAAATTATTTTTTAAAATCTTATAAATTTCTTCATTATTATCAACAAAATAACAAAACTTGGCTCCATTGCTTAAAGCCTCAATACCTAATGAACCACTACCCGCAAATAAATCTAAACAAATACTGTTTTTTAAATTACCTTGAATCATCGCAAACATTGATTCTTTAACACGATCCATAGTTGGTCTAGTTCCAATAATATTAAAGCCATCTAAATTTAATCCTTTATATTTTCCACTTATTACTCTCATATCTCTTCCTACTTTAATGAACCAATTACTGATTGAATCATTTCAATTGTATTAAACATTTTTTCAATTCGATCACTTGGTCTTAATTTATATGTTTCTTTAACTTTTTCTTCGAATTCTCCAAATAATTCGGGATTTCGTGTCAATATTTTATACCATATTGAATTTTCTCTTATATATCTTTGATAATAAGGATTATTTTTAATTTTAAATTGAATATCTAACGTCATTAATCTTCAAAATGTTTGTATAAAGGTCTAGGTTTATATTCTTCAGTTTTTGTCTTATTGGAACTACCGAAATCTTGCATAACTCCAATAACTCGCTGAAGACTATTAACGCCTTCCCTAACACTGTCTAAATCTATTCCTTTTATCCAAGACATAAAATCACTAACTGCTGATGTTGTTTGACTAGCAGAGGCTGCAGCTACGGCCTCGACTGTTTCAACTTTCAAAAAATCTTTCCAAGCATCTTCACTATTACCATATAGGTCATAAATTTCATAAAATTTTTGCCAAGTCATTTCGTTATTTCTAACATATTTAATTAAGCGAGGATTTTCTTTTACAAAATTTTTAAATTCATCTATCTTAGACATATAACCACCTAATATAATATATGACAAAATGCTCAGAAATTGAAAAAAATTATGCTGTTTTTAATTGCTCCCTAGCCTTAATTCTAATTCTTTGCATAGCATTATCGATCGATTTCAAATCTTTATCTAAAATTCCCGCAATTTCCCTATAAGTGAAAGATGCTAATTTAAGTTCAAAAACTTTAGCCTCAAAATCAGTTAAAACATTTTTTATTTTATCAGTCATCTCTTTTTCAATTTCATAATCCAAAACCTGTTGTTCTGGATTATGACGTTTATCAGCGACAAAACTATTAATTTTATATTTTTCAGCTTCTGGAACTTCTAACGGTATCGATTCATTTAGACATCTATGCTTAAGTCTTTTAGATTGAACCGCTAACGTGATAATATTTCTTTCAATGCACATTTTTGCATAAGTATAAAATTTCGTATTTTTTGTATAATTGTAATTATTTATCGCCAAATTTAAACCTAAGCGGCCTTCTTGTATCAAATCATTTAATTCAAGTCCACTATTTTTACAATAACGATACATTTTACTTGCAAATGAACTAATTAACGGTTCATATTTTTGAAATATTATTTCATTAGCCTCTTCATTATTTTCAGCAATATATGACAATAATTCAAAATCATTGTAATCATGATAATTCATAAAAACCTACTTTCTAACTTTTACTGCCTCATATACAATAATTCCCGTTGCAACCGATGCGTTTAAACTATTAATAACACCACGCATTGGAATACTAGCAATAAAATCGCAAGATTCTCTTACTAATTTACTCATACCACTACCCTCATTACCGATAACGATTGCGATTTTTCCACGATAATCTATTTCATCATAAGATGTACCTTCCATATCAGTGCCCACAATCCAAAAATTATTGTCCTTTAAATATTTAATCGTGTTGTTCAAATTGGTTACACAGGCAACTTTAACATTTTCTAAAGCACCAGCACTAACTTTCATAACAGTTGAATTGACTAAAACAGAACGATCTTTAGGAATAATTATACCACTTACACCAGCTGCTTCGCATGTTCTAATTATCGCTCCTAAATTATGGGGATCTTCTAGATGATCTAAAATGACAATTAAAGCATCAGACTCGTCAATCATCTCAGAAACATCATGATATTCGTAATCGGGAATACTTAGTATTATACCCTGATGATTTCCTTTTACAAGTTTGTCTAATTCCATTTTTGTACAAAATTTTATGCAAATATTCGATTTTTGTAAGGCAAAAATTAAATTTTTGTCATTAAAATGGTCCCAAATATACGCTTTTTGTATTTTTTCTTTTTTTCTTATAACCTCTATTGCTACATTTTTTCCAAATACATACATAATTATTCTCCCTCATATCTGTAGTGACCAACTATGCCACTTTTTTTATTCCATTTTTCTAATGCATCCTCTTCACGATTAAATTGACCAGCATTATGAATTAAGTAAGGAATTCCATCTTTATTCCTCTTATTAGAAATAATTCCAATATGTGTATAAGATGAGCCAAAAATTACAATATCACCTGGTTGCCAAGCAGAAATTTGTTTTAAATCTAACGTTAAGCTAGTAGCATATTTATCAAAAAATACCTTTAAATTTCTAACTCGTCGAAAATCGATATTAGAATCTGGCACTCCATCTAATCCAGGATAATCATTAGGATTATTTTTAATATCTAAATCAATCATATCTTTTAAATTATAACCAGCATTTTTAAATGCACGCCAAATTACATCAGTACATACTCCTTCACTATCGGGAGGATAGCCACCAGCATAATATGCACTTTTATATTTAGGCTTATTTAATGCATCCATTCTAGCACCTAGCATAATATCGGTATAATCATCGATACCGTCTTTATCATAATCATTAGGTGATGTTATAGTTTCAATATCAAAATCACTTGCCGAATAAACTTTTGGCCTATACAAAAATTTTATAAAAATAATACCAATAATCATGACAATTATAAATAAAATACTAATTCTTTTTATCATTCAATATTTTCTCCATTAATAAATTAAGTCTTTCAATATTATTTTCTAAATATAAATAGCCGATAACTGCTTCTAGGCTAGTAGCATATTTATACGTAATAATATCCGTATTTTTAGGAATACGCGATTTATGATTACGTGCACGATAAATAATTTCTAATTCTATTTCATTAAAAAAATTATCGTCGATTAAAGTAGTAATAATTTTTGCTTGTGCTTTAGCACTAACATACAAAATAGCCTGTTTTTGTAAATTATTAACTTTGGTAATACCTTGATTTATTAAAAATTTGCGAATATATACCTCGTAAATAGCATCACCAAGATAGGCTAATGTCAAAACATTTTTATCTTTGGTATTCATCATATCGATCAAATGTTATTCCTTTTATATTACCACTTTTTATATCATTTAAAATCACAGCATATACCTTATCATAATCAATCTCTCCGCCCTTAATTAAACAACCACGTCTTTTACCAATAATATCTAAAGTATTAGTTATATCATCACTATCAATCTGTTCTAATCCATAACGTTCTTTCAATATTTGTGGATAATATGTGTATAGTGTTTTTAAAATATATTCTACTACTTGAAAAAGTGGTAAAATTTCTTCTTTAATGGCTGTTAGACTAGCTAGATTATAAGCCACTTTATTTTGTTCTAATTTTGGCCATAAAATACCTGGCGTATCTAATAATTCTAGTTCATCATTAATGCGAATCCAATTTAAATTTTTAGTAATGCCTGGTGTATTTCCAACATTTACGGCTTTGCGACCAACTAAACGATTTATTAATGTTGATTTACCTACATTTGGAATACCTAAAATTAAGACACGTGTTCTTCTTTTTATTAAGCCTTTATTTAAACGTTTCTCATTTATTGATGACATAATTTCATTAGTAACATTTATTATTTTTTTGATATCAAAACCATGTTCTAAATCCATTAAAATAACTTTTTGACCTTGTTCTTCATATTTTTTTATCCACTTGTTAGTTTCAATTTTATCGCATAAATCACTTTTTGTCATAATAATTATTCTAGGTTTATTTTTAACTAAACTATCTACTTCTTGAACAATTGAAGAATAAGGTATTCGTGCATCTACAACCTCATATACAATATCGATTAAATCTATACTTTCAAGTATTAATCGTTTAGTTTTGGCCATATGACCTGGGTACCAGTTGATTACGGTTTTTTGAAACTTTTCATTTTCATTCATTTTTATCACCACTACTTTTACTTTCCTCTATTAACAAAT
>CANROQ010000057.1 GCA_947632295.1 uncultured Bacilli bacterium | reverse complement strand
ACGAGATCAGTATTTAGTACAGTAGATGTAGATTTAAGAAAATCTTCAAGTATTGAATATCGTATTGTTAGATAAAAATATTTATTGTAGAACCCATAAAAAAGCACAAATTTGTGCTTTTTTTGAGAGAGTATATATGAGGGGAAATAATATGAACTATAGGATTTTTATATCCTACACTATAAGTTATTCTAAAATTAAATAATTTTATTTATGAATAACTATAGTTGTTGAAAAAAACTATTAGATTTTAGTCATAATTGTTTTTATAAATTTAATTCGTGATATAATATATATATATTTTGTTATTTTTTTACTTGGAGTTGATGATATGGATAGACAAAAAATAGAACGATATAATATAGATTTAAATAATGGTTTAACAATGAAACAGGTTAAAACTAGATTAGAAGAAAATTTAGTGAATTATGATACGACAATTCCAACCAAATCAATTAAACAAATTATTACATCAAATATTTTTACATTATTTAATTTAATAAATATTATTTTAGGTTTTTTTGTTTTTCTAGTTGGTTCATATAAAAATTTACTATTTTTAGGAGTAATTTGTTGTAATATTACAATTGGAATTATTCAAGAAATTAGATCTAAAAAAACAATTGATAAATTATCAGTTATATCTAGTACTAAATCAACAGTTATACGTGATGGTACACTTGAAGAAATTGATATTAATAATATAGTGTTAGATGATTTAATTATTTATGAATTGGGAAATCAAGTAGTAGTTGATTCTTGTATATTAGAAGGTAGTGTTGAAGTTAATGAATCTTTTATAAGTGGTGAAGCAGATTCTATTGTCAAAAAGAAAGGTGATATGTTACTATCAGGTAGTTTTATTGTTGCAGGTAAATGTAAATGCAAAGTAGAGCATGTAGGTAATGACAATTATACTTCCCAAATTTCTAGTGAAGCAAAATATTTAAAGAAAGTTAATTCTGAAATAATGAATTCTTTAAATAAAATTATTCGTTTAATTTCTTATCTTATTTTTCCAGTAGGCTTATTTTTATTTTTACGACAATTGTCGATTGATGGAAATAATTTACAAAATGCAGTTATTAGTACTGTGGCGGCTTGTGTAGGAATGATCCCAGAAGGTTTAATTTTGTTAACTAGTACAGTTTTAGCTGTAAGTGTAATTAGATTAAGTAAGTATAATGTTTTAGTACAAGAATTATTTTGTATTGAAATGTTATCTAGAGTTGATGTTTTATGTTTAGATAAAACTGGAACTTTAACAGAAGGCAAATTGGAATTGGTAGATGTTGTTACATATGATAAAAATTATCAAATTGATGATATTTTATCAGCACTTTCAACTTCCTTTAAAACACGTAATACAACACTTGATGCAATATATGAAAAATATCATAATAAAATTGATTATAAAGTTAAAAATATTATTGATTTTTCTTCGGATAAAAAATATTCAGCTATTGAATTTGAAAATTATGGAACTTTTGTTTTAGGAGCACCTGAATTTATTTTAAAAAATGTACCTAATGATTTAAAAATATCAATTGATAATTATATTGATAAATATCGTGTTTTATTGGTAGCGCATTCTAATTCGATTGAAATTAGCAATTGTGAACCCATAGCTTTAATTATTTTAAAAGATAAAATTCGAAATAATGCAGTTAAAACTTTAGATTATTTTAAATCACAGGGTGTTAATTTAAAAATTATTTCAGGAGATAATCCTATAACTGTTTCAAAAGTTGCAAATGATTGTGGTTTAAAAGATAATAAATATATTGATACTAGAACTTTATTAACTGAAAAAGAATTGAAAGAAGCGGTTCAAAATTATAATATTTTTGGTCGTGTTACACCAAAACAAAAAAAACAACTTGTGTTAGCGCTTAAAGAAGCAGGACATACTGTAGCTATGATAGGTGATGGTGTTAATGATGTTTTAGCACTTCGTGAAGCTGATTGTAGTATTGCTCTAGCTAGTGGTAGTGAAGTAACTCGTAATGTTTCACAATTAGTTTTATTGGATTCTAATTTTGGTTCAATGCCAAAAGTTGTATTAGAAGGTCGTAGGACAATTAATAATATCGAAAGATCAGCAACATTATTTTTAGTTAAAACAATTTATTCATTAATCTTATCGTTATTATTTATTTTTGTGAATAGTCCATATCCTTTTATGCCAATCCAGCTTACACTAACAAGTGTTGTTACAATTGGTATTCCATCATTTATTTTAGCATTAGAGCCGAATAAAGAACGTATTAGAGGAAATTTTTTCTTTAATGTTATTGGTAGAGCACTTCCAACGGCTTTAATGATTATTTTTAATATTGTAATTATCATGATTATTTCAAAGCCATTAAATTTTAGTTTTCCAGAAAGTAGTACCTTAAGTGTTATTTTAACTGGATTTACTGGTTTTACACTTTTATATCATTTATGTAAACCATTTAATATTATGCGTTTTAGTTTATTTTTTGGTATGCTTTTTATGTTTGTATTTCAAGTTATCTTTTTTAGAAACTGGTATTCTTTATCAAAATTTACTATCTCTATGGTTGTGGTAATGATAGTTTTAATGATTATCACATATATTTTAACGGGTATTTTAAATAATATTGTGGCAAAAATTATCAATAAAAAGAAAGGAAAAATTGTATGAAAAAAATTATAACAGTCGATGGCAATGAAGCTTGTAGTTATTATGCATATATGCTTACAGAAGTAGCTGGAATATATCCTATTACACCAGCAAGTCCGATGGCAGAACATATCGATGAATGGAGTAGTCATGGACGATTAAATATTTTTAGTGATAAGGTAAAAATTGTTGAAATGCAAAGTGAAGCAGGAGCTGCTGGTATGGTTCATGGTTCACTTGAGGCTGGTTTGCTTACAACAACTTTTACTGCTAGTCAAGGATTACTTTTGATGATACCTAATATGTATAAAATTGCTGGTGAAATGTTACCAGGTGTTATTCATGTGGCAGCTCGTAGCATTGCTAGTCATGCACTTTCGATATTTGGTGATCATCAAGATATTTATGCAACAAGAATGACTGGATTTTGTATGTTAGCGTCTTCTTCAGTACAAGATGCTGCTAATTTGTCTTTAGTCGCACATTTATCAGCAATTAAAGCCTCATTACCTTTTTTACACTTTTTTGATGGCTTTAGAACTAGTCATGAAATCGATAAAATTGAAGTATTAGATATAGATGATGTTAAAAATTTAGTAGATGAAGAGGCAATTTTAAAATTTCGTAATCGAGCTTTAAATTTGAATAATAAAGTAACAAAAGGTACAGCCCAAAATGATGATATTTATTTTCAAGCTGTAGAAGTTAGAAATAAATTCTATGATGCAGTTCCTGATATTGTTAATGATTATATGACGCAAATAAATCTAAAAATGGGGACAAGTTATAAGCCATTTATGTATTATGGTGCTATTGATGCTACTAACATAATTGTAGCCATGGGTTCCGTTTGCTCAACGATTAAAGAAACAATCGATAGTTTGAGTACATTAGGTTATAAAGTTGGGTTAATTGAAGTACATTTGTATCGCCCATTTAGTGTTAAATATTTACTAGATGTATTACCAAAAAGTACTCAAAAAATCGCAGTTTTAGATCGAACTAAAGAACCAGGTAGTATTGGTGAACCTTTATATTTAGACATAGTTAATGCTTTAAAAGATAAAAATATAAAAATTGTAGGGGGAAGATATGGTCTTGCAAGCAAAAATACCACTCCTGCACAAATTAAAGCCGTTTATGATATGCTAGATAGTGATGTTAAAAATAATTTTACAATAGGTATAGTTGACGATGTTACTAATTTAAGTTTAGATGTTGATAATAATTTTAAAATTACTAATCATGATGAATTTTTGATTTATGGTTATGGTAGTGATGGAATGGTTAGTGCTTCTAAATCTATCATAAAACTTATAGGTGATAATACTTCTAAATATGTTCAAGGTTATTTTCAATATGATTCTAAAAAATCAGGTGGTGTTACAGTATCACATTTACGTTTTTCAGATTCTTTAATTCGTTCCGCTTATTATGTTGAAAGTCCTAAATTGATTGTTGTTACTAAAGATAGTTATTTAACAGAGTTTAATATTTTAGAAAATATTGTTGACCATGGAATTTTTATTCTTAATACGATTAAAACTGAAGAGGAAATTAATGATTACTTACCAAGTAATATTAAACAAATTATTAAAGATAAAAATTTAGATTTTTATATTATAAATGCTTATGAATTTGCTCGAAAAATTGGACTTAAAAATAAAATAAGTACAATTATGGAAAGTATTATTATGAAACTTTCTAATATAATGGATTATGATATTGCTAAAGTAAAAATGAAAGAATATGTTAAAGAAAAGTTTTTTAAAAAAGGCGATGATATCGTTAATGCTAATTACGAAGCTATCGATGGCTGCGATACTTATTTAACAAAAATTAATTTACCAAGCGAAAATTATGAAAAATGCGAAAGAACTAATATTCAAAGTGTTTTTGAAATGATGACTAAAAGAGAAGGTAATTTATTAAAAACTAGTGCATTTTTAAATTATCCTGATGGAACATTTATCGGTGGTACTAGTTCTTTAGAAAAACGTGGAATTAGTTTAATAGTTCCAAAATGGATAAGTGAAAACTGTATTCAATGTGGTCAATGTTCATTTGTTTGTCCACATAGTGTTATTAGGACATTTTTACTAAATGACGACGAATATGAAAAAGCGCCTGAATTTATTAAAAATAGAACTGTTAAGACTAATAATGGTTATTATTGCATAGGTATTTCGATTAAAGATTGTACTGGTTGTGGTTTATGTCTTAAAACTTGTCCTGGTAAAAAAGATGAAAAAGCCCTTATTTCTAAAAAATTAGAAGAACAAATTTTAAATAAAGAACAAGAAATTTTTGATTATTTAACTAAAAATATTAGTTATAAACCAGACTTTAAACTTGAAACAGTTAAAGGTAGTCAATTTAAAATGCCAAAATTTGAATTTTGTGGGGCTTGTGCTGGTTGTGGCGAACCAAGTTATATCAAAATATTAACTCAATTATTTGGCGATTCTATGATAATTGCAAATGCAACTGGTTGTTCTTCAATTTATGGTGGAAGTGCCCCAATTACGCCTTATAAAATTCCATGGGCTAATTCATTATTTGAGGATAATGCCGAATATGGTTATGGTTTATTAATTGCGAATAAAACTATTCGTAATCGTATTAAAAATATAATGCAAAATAATTTAACTAACCCAAATCACGATTTATTTGAAAAATGGTTATCTAATTATGATGATTATATAACGACAAAAGAAGTATATGATAATTTAGATTACGATACTTGTCCTAGTGAATTGACAAAATTAAAAGAATATATTACTTATCGTTCAATTTGGACAATTGGTGGCGATGGTTGGGCTTATGATATTGGTTTTAGTGGAATTGATCATGTTTTAGCATCAGGTGATGATGTCAATATTTTAGTTTTAGATACTCAAATTTATTCTAATACAGGTGGTCAATCTTCTAAATCTAGTCCTAAAGGTTCGATAGCGTCTTTTACAACTAGTGGAAAAATTCAAAATAAAAAAGATTTAGCAAGAATGGCTTTAGCTTATCCACATGCTTATGTTGCTCAAATATCATTAGGAGCAAACATGATGCAGGTTTTAAAAGCATTTAAGGAAGCTGAAAATTATAAAGGACCATCAATAATAATTGCTTATGCACCTTGTATTTCACATGGTATAAAAGGTGGTATGGAAAATAGTGTGGAAATGCAAAAAATGGCGGTTGAATGTGGTTATTTTCCAATATTTAGATATAATCCAATGGAAGAAAAATTTACATTAGATAGTAAAAATATTAATTTTGATTTATATGATAAATTTTTAAATTTACAAACGCGTTATTCAGCCTTAGAAAAAGTTAATTTTGAAAATGCAAAAAATTTATTAGAAGAAAATAAAAAAGATGCAATTAAAAGATTAGAATTTTATACTAAATTGCAAGAAGATTATAGGGAGGTAAATAATGATAAATAATAAAATACTATTAAATCCAATAATACATAATGGCGATATTTTGACAGTAGCTTTAAGCAATGATGAAAACGTTAAAATAAAAGCGTTAAAATATAATAAATTCAGTATGAATTGTCCTTATCATAACGATCGTCATCCATCTTTTATACTTGATCGAAATAAAAATACTTTTAAATGTTTGTCTACAAATTGTTCAAAAAATGGCAATCTTGTTGATTTGATGTCACAAATTCATCAAATAAAATATGAGGATTGTTTGGTCATTTTATATAGAGTTTTAAATTTTAAATATCCATATTATTATAATATTGAAAGATATAAAAAAATTATCATAAAATTAAAAGATATCTATGCTTCAGAACAATATAAAAAATTAATTGATGAGAGTAATCAAAAAACACTTTTACATAAATTAAATTATCAAAATAAATATTATAACTAAATTTTATTAGAATGTTATAAAGTTAAATAAATAATTTTTAATAGTCCTTTTTGTTATAATAAAAAAAGAATGTTCGAAATAAATTTTTTGAGCATTCTTTTTTAGTTTACTTTTTTTCAAAATATTTGCTGACTAAAGTTTCTAATGTGCTTTCATCAGAAGC
>CANROQ010000056.1 GCA_947632295.1 uncultured Bacilli bacterium | reverse complement strand
CGTGGGTTCAAATCCTGCTTTCCCTGCCAAGTAAAATTTCAAGTTTTACCTTTAGATAGGTAAAACTTTTTTTCATAATATTATATGATTTTTAATAGTTATTTGTTATAATTTTTTTATTTACTTTTCTAAATTTTCAGTGAAATTTTCTATGATATGAGACGTATATAATGATTATTAGAAGAATTATTAATTCCATTTAAAAATTAATACTCCTCATGTATTTGATATGATAGATTATAAAAAATAAATTGTGTATCAATATTTTTTAGACTCATAAAATATAATGAGGGGATATAATGGATATATATGAAAGTGCTTTAAAAAAAATAGAAAATGATAAAAAATGTAAACCGGATTGTATGACGATGATAGGACCAACGGGTCCGACTGGGCCGACGGGCCCACAAGGTCTACCTAGTGTAAAGGTGAGTGTTGCTAGTACCGAAACGCTTGAACCAGGAAAGCAAGCATTAGTATATAATAGTGGAACAGAAAATGATATTTTGCTAAATTTTTTAATTCCGCGCGGAGCAACTGGACCAGTTCCACAATTTGTAATCGGGAGTGTTAGAACAGTGGAACCTGGAAATCCAGCTCAAGTAAATATAACACCAATATATAAAAAAAATTAGAATTAATCTAATTTTATTCAGCCTCATCAATTTTTTTTACAGTTAAACTAGCATTCATTCCTTGGTTAAAATTAATAGTTACATTTTCATCATTAGCAGAAATTGCTAAATCGATTTTATCATCGGCTTTTAATTCAACGTAAGTGTTACCAGAAAAAATTTCTTCTTGGTTGGCACTTACTTTTTTTGTTACAACAGTTGATGGAATATTTGTTTCATTTTGACGGGCAATTAGTGTAACTGTAGTATTTTTATCAGTCGAAAAGTTTACAAAGAAATTGATTTCATAAATACCATCTTGCTCTAATTTAAGGTCACTATTTTCACTTTCGTTAGCATTTATACTTGGCATAGAATTAGGAAGTGGTATTTGTGTCCAAGCACCAATTATGTTTGCCTGAATATTCATTTGAGTATTATTATATTTTCCACCATAGGCACTAAGTGTAAATGCTGACTGTCCTGGCTCTCCTTTATCACCTTTTGGTCCCGTTGGTCCAACATTTCCCTGAATTCCTTGTTCGCCACGAGGCCCTTGATCTCCTTTAATTCCTTGTTCACCACGCGGACCAGTATCACCTTTATCTCCTTTGGGTCCTATTTGACCAATATCGCCTTTTGGTCCCGGTTCACCTTGAGGACCTTCATCACCCTTATCACCTTTAGGTATGACAAAATCTAATTTATAACCGACAATCTCATCCATTATATTTTATCCTTTCTTTTTTATATAATTATATTTTTATATATTAAAAATAGAACATGTGGACATAAAAAAATGTTAATGCAATTGCATTAACATTAATAATTATTCATCTTTTGGTTCATTTATATATTCAACAATATCAGTAATACTGCAATTTAGATAATTACATAGTCTAGCAATAACAAAAGTATCTAGTTTAATTGCTCTACCATCCATTATTCTTTTAATAACTTTAAAATCAGTATTAGTATCACGCATAAGTTTATTAATACTAATATTTTTATCAGTTAAAATTTTGCCTAGTTTAAATAGATAGTATCCATTTTCAATTTTGACTTTTGTAATTTCATTCATAAAATCAACTGCCATCCTTATAAATAATCTTATCAGCGTTCGCGGTTTGTTGACTATTGGTTATATAACCAGTATAATATATTTAGATATTTATTTTTGAAAGTAGGCTATGTAGATGAAAAAAGTAATTTGTGATATGCCATATCGAGATATTACTAGGTGTCAATTTGATTATATAAATAATAGTTATTTGTCTTTATTATTTAGGTATATCAATTATATTGATAAAACTATTTTTTTGCTAAAAAATAATCATTTTGAACAAAATATAGTCGAAGAATTAGAAGATAAAAAAATAAAAATTTATCGCGAAATAGAATTAGAAATTAGTAATATGTATAATAATAGTTTGGACTAAAAATGAAATTAAATACATGAAAATTATGATAATTTATGGTCATAATTTTTTTTATTCTACTTTTCGTCGGTTGCGAAAATAAAATTTTATCGTTATACTTTTTGTAATAGAGGTGATATATGTGAATTATGATAAAATAGGTATTTTTATTGCGCAAAAAAGAAAAGAAAAAGGTTTAACTCAAAAAGAATTAGCCAAGAGGTTGAATGTTACAGATAAGGCTGTGTCAAAATGGGAAAGAGGTTTAGGATGCCCTGATGTATCTATCTTAGAATTACTTTCAAAAGAATTAGAGGTATCGATATTAGAAATTTTAAAAGGTAGAATGATTGAAGATGAGGTCATTAAAGTTGTAGATGTAAATGATTATGTAAAAGATACAGTTGATTATACAACTAATAGTAATATAAGAAATTTAAAAAAATTTTGTTCGAAAATTATTGAGATATTTACAGTTATTTTAGGAATTTATTTAATCGTTTTAAATATAAATCATATGATTTATTTACATTCAACATTCGAATATGATTTTAATGATATTTTTACTGATGATCTAAAGTCAACAATTGAAAAAACAAACAATAATGTTGCAATTATAAAAAGTAATCAAGGAATATTTAGTAATGAAGATTATAATGAAATAGTTACAATTTTGAATTCTAGTTTTGATTTTTATAAAAAATGTCCTATATTAAATTTAAGTGATAAGAAAAATTTTAATTTAAATGATACTTATTTTTTAGATTTATGTAGTATACCTATTGTAGATAATAATAAGTTAATAGAGATTTTAAAAAAATATAATCCTATGATGAATGATTATCGTAAAGTATATCAAATTGGCTTATCTAATATATATTTGTCTAATTTATCTAAAGATATATATTTTAATATAAATATTGAAAAATTAAGTTTTTCTCAAAAGATATTTAATATTAGATATGTAATAAATTCTTCTTATTATTTGACACAATTAATTCTAGAAATAGGTGATATAAATGTATAAATTTTTAAATATTATAAAAAGTCTTTTAACAGTTTTATTGATTATACTTAATATTTTATATATTAGAATTTTTGGGCTTTCACACATGATTTATGTTATTTACTTAATATTATTGGCGATATTTTCAAGTTTATTTTTAAAAGATTTATTGCGACATAATAAAATTAATCATAATATTATTTATAATATTTTATGTATCTTTTTATTGTTAATTATGAATTTTGTATTTATTGTAACTATTTATGATCAAGGTTTTTTATATAATTCTGAATATTATAAGGATTTAATTAAAATTTATAGTAATATGTCTTTATCGATAATAGAAAATAGTAAAACATTAAATATGTATTATTTAGTTCAAAATAGTTTGTA
Organism: uncultured Bacilli bacterium; assembly: GCA_947632295.1. Lineage (GTDB taxonomy): Bacteria > Bacillota_I > Bacilli_A > RF39 > UBA660 > CAJLIR01. Next base: position 3,281 of record CANROQ010000056.1, on the reverse strand, counting down.
TTTTTGTATAGGACTTGGTTTAATTTTTGTTTATCGTATGTTAAATGTCGAAAAGCAAAGTTCACATTATAATTTAGTAAGTATTATTTGTTGCATTATTAGTATTGGGACATTAATTCCTACTATTGGTTTTATGGGTGGTTTTAATTCCAATATAATATGGTTTATAGTTTTAAATGTTTGCCTATTAGTTATAGAAATATATCGTTTAATTAAAGATAATCATAAGAAACGTGAATGGCCTATATATTTAAGTTTTTTATTTAATATGTTTGCTTTTATTGCAATTTTTATTCACTTATATTATCATTAAACAAAAAAATGTAGATTCTACATTTTAGACTGCTATTAAAACGATTTCAGTTGGGAAAATATTATTACCATAGTATCTTAGATAAAATTTATAATTAGACTTCATATTACTAATCATTCTTGGAATTTTCCATAAATCTTCATGATTATGATATACAGAAATTAATAGTTTTGGCTTATTTTTTATAATTTGTTTTTGACAACCTAATAAGGCTTTTTCTTCAGCACCTTCGATATCCATTTTTATCATTGTGACATCTTCTTTAATATCATTATCGATAGTTACTGTTTCAATGGAAATATTACCATTTGTGCTAATTGTGTTTGCTGATGGGTCGACATTACTTTCTTTTATAAATATTTTACCTTCTTGATTAGAAACAGCTTTTTTTCGAAATTCAATATTATCAAATTTAGATAAATTGTTTTGAAGTGCATTAAAACTTTCATTAGTTATTTCATAGCAGTAAATTTTTTTATAGTTATCTAGTCCATAATAGTTTAGGTAATCGGCTATGGTATCGCCAATATAGGCTCCTAAATCGACGAAGATTTCATTCTTATCACATTTGACAATATCTAAATCAAAATAATGTGGATAATTTTTTTCAATGCTAGTATTTAGAGTATTAAAATCAAATTGATACCAATTATTTAAAATGGCAAATAGTAATTTTTTAGACCGATAATCTTCTAATTTGTTATAAAGCCATATGTAATCTTCAATATGTTCTTTTAAGGAAATGGCTCGATTGTTCAATTCTTCAAAATTATTATCTTTTATGTTTAGTTTACCCCAGTAATCAAATTTATCAAAGTAATCTTCTAGTGATTTTTGAATACTACTATTTATTTTAAAGAAATTATCATAGATAGTATTATAGACTTCTTCTAAAGTTTGTTTTTTTATAGTATTTGTTAGAGTATTAAATTTTTTATCAATTATATTCATAATTCCCCCTTAACTTAATTATATGATTATTAATTAATAAATATTTTCTATTGGGACTATAATAAATATTCAAATAAAAGAACTTAAAATTGCATTTAAGTTCTTTTTGTTAATCTTTTTTCTAAACGATAAGATAGTTCAAAATCACGAACACGATTAAAATCAACTTTGGGATTATTTTCATCATAAATATAATCGGCATCACATATAATAGCGTCGCCTGCTTTTAATTTATCGGTTCCACGATAAGTATCGAGTAGAAGAGCCTTATCACATGGTTTTAAATTTTTTTGCCAATAAATTTGATTATCGTTAATCAATTTTCCAATATTACTTTTTTTAGGATCCATCCATACTAATCCTAGTGTTCTTAATTTATTATATAATTTTTTAACATCTTCAAATTCACAACAGTCAGTTTTAATTTTTTCACAAACTTCAATAAAAAGTGAATTGTTTTGATCATCGATTGGGAATTTTTTACGTAATAATGGTTTTATAATATAGGGATTATTAGGGAAAGTTGTAGTAAGTCTAGTTGTTCCTAATTTGATTATTTTGTTGTTTAAGAGGTAAACATCTGAAAATTGTCCTTGTCCAATTAATTGAAGATTGTAAATAGGTGTTTTTTCATTTTCGGAAATTTCCTTAATAATTAAGTAAAAGATTTCTTTTAATAATTGTAATTGTTGTTCGTCTATTTCCTCTATAATGTCTTTTTTTATAGTAAAATCAATTATTTGATTTAGACAATATATTTCGTCATTTTTAATTTTTGTTAGAATTTTATTATATATATCACTACTATGATGGGTAAAATTTTTTAAATGAATTAAAGGAATAGGTGAATTTATAATTTTGTCAGTAAATTTTTTATTGCTTAAAAGAATATCTAAAGTATTATTTTTATATGCATAGATGATTAATTCATTGCTAAAATAATTTATATCTTTCCAATTTTTTAAAGCATAATTTAGTTGCTCATTCATACTTATATTTTTTTCAGTTTCAAGTTTATAAAATCTTTTATTAAGTTGTGAAAGTTTTAATTCATCAATATAAAAATCATTCATATACTGTCATCCCTTTTTTCTTGATTATAATAATAGAAAAAATAAGAAAAGTCAACCTACTCATTAATGTTTTGAATTTTACTTATTTTGTGATACAATTTAAATATAAGATAGGAGGAGTTATTTGTGCAAATAACAAAAGAAATCAATAAGTCTATTTTTAGAGAATATGATATAAGAGGAATATATGGTACTGATTTAACTGAAGATGTTGCTTATACGATTGGTCGCAGTTTTGGTACTTATATAAAAAAGTATAATAGTAATAAAACGATTGTTGGCTATGATAATCGTCATTCTTCACCAATTTTGCATAAAGCCTTAGTTCAAGGTTTAATCGATAGTGGTAGTGATGTTATTGACTTAGGGCTAGTAACAACACCAATGTATTATTATGGCCGAATAAAATATGATACACCAACTGGTATTATGATAACAGCTAGTCATAATCCTAAAGAACATAATGGTTTTAAAATATCATTTGAAAAGATTGGAAATGCTTATGGAAAATTAATTCAAGATTTTATGGAATTTACTTTAAGTGGTAATTTTGATGAAGGCCACGGTTGTGTTAAAGAAGAAAATTTACGTGAAGATTATATTAAGTTACTAGTTAATTCTATTAATTTTGGAAAACGTAAATTAAGAGTTGTTTTAGATTGTGGAAATGGAACAGGTTCTATTATTATCAAAGATATTTTTGATGCTTTAGGGGTTGAATATTATCCTTTATATTGTGAAAGTGATGGCGATTTTCCAAATCATCACCCAGATCCATCAATTCCTGCTAATATGGTTGATTTAGGTAAAAAAGTTGTCGAATTAGGTTATGATTTTGGTATTGGAGTCGATGGTGATGCCGATCGTGTTGGTATTGTCGATGAAAATGGTAAATTTATTGCGGCTGATTTATATATGTTAATCATGTATCGTTATTTAAATAA